>JAOUGF010000106.1 GCA_029857925.1 Gammaproteobacteria bacterium | reverse complement strand
TTTGAGGCCACGTGTAAACTGCGCTTTTTCGCCCCTTTCCGCCTAGCGCTGCATCCCCTGATCGAATTTTTAGAGGTTCCCTAAAGACTGATCTGCTGCAAATTTAGTCAAATTTTTCTATCCTTTTTGTTAAATAGCGACGGCTATTCGCGTCAATCGATTGAATTATCTACGTCAAAACAACTGTTTCTCGGCACGATCACCTAAGTCCCACAGGCTGCTAGCGCAATTTGACCAACAAGGGCACTAATTGTTCATAGCATGCACGTATATTAGCAACTGCAGCCGCTGGATTGTCAACCTTGCCGCTACGACACTGCTTTACCAGCGTAGAAGCGGCTTCCATCAACGCCATCGCCCCAATATTGGCGCTAGAGCCCTTGAGGGCATGCGCGGGCTGTTCCATTGCACTGCTATCGCCTTGCTGCAGGAGCTTCTCCAACGCCTGCACATGCAGGGCCGCATCTGCGACATAGGTATCCACTAACTCTGCAAACCCATCGCCCAGCAGATCTTGTAGTTCGCGTGTGGTGTCTTCACTCAAAATCATAGCATCGTCCTAACCTTAGTAGCGCGTCATTAGCGGTCATCTCGACTTGCCTGTGTCCATTGCACTATCTTTTCTTGTAATAATTCGTAGCGTATTGGCTTCGCGACGAAGTCATCAATCCCCGCCTCGCTGCACCGTTCCCGCTGTTCGCCAATGGAGTTGGCGGACAATGCCAAGATCGGTACGCGCGTACCCGTTGTTTCTCGCCCGCGTATGGCCTTGGTGGCTTCATAGCCATCCATCACCGGCATTTGACAATCCATTAATATCAATGCATACCCGCCACGGTCGGCGGCCTCAACCGCCTCTGCGCCATTAATGGCGACGTCTACGCGATATCCCATTTTAGTCAACATCGCGACGATGATCTTTTGGTTGACCGGATTATCCTCTGCCACCAAAATCGCCATAGATTGAGGTGATTCGCTCAACGGGCGATTACTCCACGTATGTCCCACTGGCTCGCGCGCGCCTGCACCACCATTAATGCCGCGCCAGGCAGCGGCCGCGCGGTCACCGTGACGGCAATCATCTGGTTAGGCTGGGCATTTATCATCATTGGCGTCTCCTCCACCGGTTCTGTGCCTATCCCTGGTCCAGCACCATTGAGTGCGGGCAAGTCACGCGTAATGTGATAGGGTTCCACACCGGGTTGCGACTCTTGGCCGGTCAATCGACCCCATGCCGGGTTGGCATAGACTATCCATCCGTATTGATCAACCACCGCCACCGGGTCAGATATCGCCTTAAAAATCAATATCCAACCCACTTCGAGCCCGTGTATGTCCCGCGCCCTGCGTGGTCTAGGTCGGGTTTGCAGTGCGCTTCTTGAGGTCTGGGGCATAATGCCGCGTGTACCCATTGGTTGTTGATCTAGCCTAGTTCATCGGCGCCGCGACGAATTTATTTATCCATAGCGCTATAGATTCATAACACCCTGCCGATGATCCTTTTACCTAACAGCCGGTTGGACTTAGGTGATCTTCGCGAGGGATAGTCGCTTGAGGCAGATTTTTCGATCGTTTGACGCGAATAGCCGTCGCTATTTAAGCAAAAGGGTTAAAAAATACGCCCAATTCCGCAGCAGATCAGCCCTAAGTCCGACCCGCTGCTAGGTTTACCAAACCAACAAACTGGAGGGCACGCATGGACGTAGCAAAACCGATTACTTCGCAGGCATGGAGTCACGAGGACGAAACCGCCTTGATTATGAAACTGGCGGCGGCACAAACCGGTCTGTCGTTGACGCAGGCATCGGCATCGGTCAATACACTGACCGCCAATTTCGCGGAAATGGTCAGCACGATACATGCGATTAAATTGGAGGCGGAGCAAACGCCGAGCGCCACTACAAAACGGATACTGGAACACTGTGAGCAATTTCTTGACCGTGTTCAGGGCGCGCTGGTGGGGTTTCAATTTTATGATCGTATGCATCAACGCCTGGATCATATCGCCCGTCATCTCGAAAATACGTTGCAATTGGTTGGAAATAAGGTTGCGATTAATGATCCCGTCGCTTGGCAGACGTTGAAAGAAAAAATCAAAACCAGTTACAACATTGAAGAGGATCGCGTCCTTTTTGAGCAGGTAATGCAAGGCATACCGGTAAAAGAGGCCGTCAAGACGGCCGCACGCCACGCCCGCGCGGAGCCTGTAGACAAGGTGGAGCTGTTTTAAACCTGGATTTCCCCTTGGGCATCACGCGACAACTCGGCACTGATCGTTCGCAGCAGATGGTGTCATGCGGGTTAAACGGGGCACCTTAGCGAGGCGCCCCTGGCGGCACGAAGGCGATTATTTTAACGCGTTTTTTACCCGCATTAATTTTTCGCGTACCTCTTTGCCTAATTGCGTGATCTCCGGTTTATCAACCAAGCCCAACACCGCATTGGGGTCCATAAAGGCTACGGTGATACCGCCATCCGCATCTTCGCGCACGACAACATTGCACGGCAATAACAGGCCGATGTCGGGATCAGCTTCTATCGCGCGATTAGCCAACGGCGGGTTGCATGCACCGAGGATACGATACGGGCGTTTATCAATATTGAGTTTGGCCTTTAACGTCGCGGCGACATCAATTTCCATTAACACTCCAAAGCCCTCTTTTTTTAATTCTTCGGTGACTTGTGCGATTGCTTGATCAAAATTGCCTTTTACACGTGTGCTAAAACCATACATCACTACTCTCCTTACGTCACATTAGGGTTGGGTGTGTCCTTCGACCTCTAGCCAACCGTTATAAATATCCGCCGGCCACAAGGACTGCATCCATACGATCAACAAGTCTATCTCGGCGAGGCTCAATTTGTCTTTCCAGGCGGGCATCGCACCCTTTCCGTCCTTGCTTCCATTCATGATAATGTCCCGCAATACGGTAGATGAATAATGCCACGCGCGCCCATTACCGTCCAACGGTGGCGGCGGGAATTTTCCATCGGCGCCGGGTATATCCCATTGTGGCGCACCTACACCCTGCACACCATGGCAACGCCCGCAGTGTTGTGTATACAACGCGGCACCCTGTGCGACATCGGCCTTTTTTGCGACGCTAGGCGGTGATGTGGGGTGGGAAGCCAATTTCGCATCGTCGTCACACGCCGATAAAAAAAACATGAGCCCCAGCAAACCAAAAATTTGATATTTTCTCATCAAAATAACCGCTCGCTTTGTTTACCCATGGATGATACGCACATATAAATTGAGCTTAAGGGAACCTCTAACAATTCACTGATACCGCGCCAGCGGCGTTGCAATCGCGCTCAAAATACGGGGCCAAGTAGTGGTGAACTACGCGTAAACTGCGTGTTTTGGCCCGTTTGCGCCTTGCCATCATCAGTTTTATTAAATTTTTAGGGGTTTCCTAAATGTAAAACTCATCCATTCCTACCTGTACATCGTCTCCATCGTGAGTACAGTGTAGCGTTTTATTTATTTTCCGGTCTTATCAAGGAACGCGGAATCCTCCTTCGGTGGCGCGCCAAATGGACCAACGAATTCGCGGGTTTTCCATAAGAGGTAAAGGGCCGGGATCAATACCATAGACACCAGCGGCGCGGTGATCATCCCCCCCAGCATCGGTGCGGCGATACGCCGCATCACCTCTGCGCCCGTGCCTTCACCTATTACAATCGGAAATAATCCCGCGAGAATGACTGCAGCGGTCATCGCTTTCGGGCGCACACGCATCACAGTACCATAGACGATTGCCCGATGTAAGCCTTTTAAATCTGCCGGTTTTAATTGTTGCAAGGCTTGATCGAGATATACCAACATCACTACACCGAATTCTGCAGCCACCCCCGCCAACGCAATGAGGCCTACCCAAACTGCAACTGATAGGTGATAGTCTAGCCAATAAACCAACCAAAATGCGCCCACCAACGACAACGGTACGGCGCCCATGACCATAAACGCCTCGGTAAAATTGCGAAAATTTAGATATAACAACACTAAAATTATGGCCAACGTCAACGGGATGATGTATGTCAATCGTTGCTTCGCACGTTCCAAATATTCATATTGCCCCGACCAGCCGATAGAATAACCTTGTGGCAAGCTGACCGCTTCGCCGACGACGGCTTTGGCCTCTGCGACAAAGCCCCCTAAATCGCGACCGCGCACATCGACATACACCCAAGTCGAACGCCGCGCGTTTTCACTACGCACCATATCCGGGCCATCGGCGTTTTCTATGCGCGCGATTTGCCCCAGTGACACCGCCGCGCCATTGGCGGTGACCATAGGCAATTGTTTGAGTTTTTCTACGGAATCACGCGTCTCCTGCGCAAAACGTATATTGATGGGATAACGCTCTAAACCTTCTACGGTATAACTGATGTTTGCGCCACCCACCGCATCGGAAATGACATCTTGCACATCGGCGATATTTAAGCCATAACGCGCCGCCGCGCGTCTGTCGATATCAATCACAATATACCGCCCGCCGGTGATGCGCTCCGCAAACACCGAGCCGGCGCCGGGTATACCCTTCACTACAGTCTCAATTTCTTGCGCGGTCTTTTGCAATACATTCAAATCAGCGCCGGACACTTTAATACCCAAGGCGGTCTTGATGCCGGTCGAGGTCATGTCGATGCGCGTCTTAATCGGCATCACCCAGGCATTGGTCAAACCCGGCAGGTGCACCGTGTGATCCAGCTCTTGCATCAATTTTGGCAGCGTCATGCCCGGTCGCCACTGATCGCGTGGCTTAAGTTGTATGGTGGTTTCCACCATCGACAACGGCGCGGGGTCGGTCGCCGTGTCGGCGCGACCGATCTTGCCGAATACTGTTTTCACTTCCGGGATACTTTTAATCAACCGATCAGTGATTTGCAATACTTCACTGGCCTTACCGACAGAAATCGCCGCAAAAGTGGTCGGCATGTACAACAAATCGCCTTCGTCCATGTCCGGCATGAATTCACTGCCGAGTTTGGCGATGGGATAAGCCATACTGATCACCGCGAGTACCGACACCACAACCGTCTGTTTGGGATGCGCCAACACCCAACGTATCACGGGTAAATACAGCATGATTAAAAATCGACTCAACGGATTATTGTGTTCTTGCGGGATAGGCCCGCGGATGACCAATCCCATCAGCACCGGCATCAAACTCACCGACAAACCCGCGGCGGCGGCCATCGCATAGGTTTTGGTGTAGGCCAACGGCGCAAATAATTTCCCTTCTTGGGCCTCCAGTGTAAACACCGGCACAAAACTCAAGGTGATAATCAATAGTGAGAAAAACAACGCCGGCCCCACTTCCATAGACGCGTTTAGGATCACCTGCCAACGATTGAAATGCGTGCCCTGCACCTTTTCTAAATGTTTGTGCGCGTTTTCCACCATCACGATGGACGCATCGACCATCGCGCCGATCGCGATCGCAATGCCGCCTAACGACATGATGTTGGCATTTACACCCTGCAAATACATCATGATATAGGCTGTTAAAATACCCATCGGCAGGATGACGACCGCCACCAAGGCCGAACGCAGGTGAAATAAAAATACCGCGCATACCACGACCACGACTAAAAATTCTTCGATTAATTTATTTCGTAACGTATCAATCGCGCGATGAATCAGGCTGCTGCGATCATAGGTTTCTACAATTTCCACCCCCTCAGGCAGACCAGCACGCAATTCTTGCAGACGCTTTTTGACGGCGTCTATCGTCGTTAAGGCATTCTGCCCCCACCGCATCACCACGATGCCGCCGGCGACCTCACCTTGACCATCGAGTTCGGCGATGCCACGCCGCATTTGCGGTCCCATGCGCAACTGGGCGATGTCGCCCAACAAAATCGGTGTGCCGCTGGATTCTTTCAATGCCACGGGGATTTGGCGCATTTCATCCAAAGATTGGATGTAGCCTTTGGCACGTATCACATATTCCGCCTCGGCCATTTCGATAGAAGAGCCGCCACGCTCTTGATTGGCGCGCGCGATTGCATTGCGCACCGTGGCGATAGTGATTCCAAACGCGCGTAAGCGGTCAGGGTCCAGCACCACTTGATATTGTTTGACCATGCCGCCGACGGTCGCGACCTCGGCAACGCCCGCGACTTTTTGCAATTCGTATTTGAGATACCAATCCTGCAAACTGCGCAGCTGCGACAGATCATGTTGTTTGGTGCGATCTATCAATGCGTATTCGTAGACCCACCCCACACCTGTCGCGTCCGGACCCAATTCCGGACGTGCGCCTGCGGGCAAACTACTGGTGACCTGATTGAGATATTCCAGCACGCGTGAACGCGCCCAATATATATCGGTATGGTCTTTAAATAAGACGTACACATAGGAATCACCAAAAAACGAATAGCCACGCACCACCGTGGAACCCGGCACCGCCAACATTGCGCTGGCGATGGGATAGGTGATCTGGTCTTCGACCACGGTAGGCGCCTGACCTGGATAATTAGTGCGGATGATGACTTGCACATCGGAAAGGTCTGGGATAGCGTCAAGCGGGGTATTTTTGACCGCCAACACCCCTAACACCGCGATCACCACCGCCAATAACAGCACCAGCGGCCGATTTTCCAACGACCATTTGAGTATAGATTTAATCATCGTTGCGGCGCTTTATGCCTGCGTGTGGGCATGATGTGCGTTTTCGCCGTCATCATAAACCACCCATCCGCATTAAAGCCGCGCGCACACTGCTCTCGGAATCGATCAAAAACTGACTGGAGACCACCACTTCTGCATCCTCTTCCAACCCCGCACCGATCTCCACGCGTTCGTCCGCCTCCACGCCCAAGGTCACATTCACGGGTTTGAATGCACCGTCACCTAACGCCAGGATCACACGACTGCGATTTCCGACGCGAATGATCGCCTCGCGCGCGACGCTCAACACTTTTTTACGCGGCTCGCCAAAAATGGTGACATTCGCATACATATTGGGTTTGAGTAGGCCGTCTTTGTTTTCGAAAACCACGCGCGCCTTCAGCGCGCGCGTCTTGGCATCCACCGTGGG
>JAOUGF010000105.1 GCA_029857925.1 Gammaproteobacteria bacterium | reverse complement strand
CGGAAGGCGATACCACCGCAGGTGTAGTCGTTTGTGGCGGGGCAGATGCGCCATTGGCACTGACCAAGACCAGCGCAAGCCACAGGACACCCGCAACAAGCTTATTCGGTACCACTTCTTCTCCAAAATACTCTGAGATCACAGAGATATATCGGAAAACGTGGAAGCCTCTAAAGGAATTTAGATAAAAAAACGCCCGGACATGTGCCGGGCGATTATAAACTTAATACGGGCAGGCGTTACATGCCGCCACCTCCACCTCCACCGCCGCCACCGCCGCCGCCCATGCCGCCGCCGCCACCCATGCCGCCGCCACCACCACCACCGCCACCACCACCGCCTCCGCCGCCACCTGCCGCAGGTGCAGGTGCAGGTGCAGCGACCGCAGGTGCGGGTAGAGCGGCACCCGGCAAGGTTGTCGCGAAGGAACCCGCCGTCGCGATATGGCAGCGTTCACAGCCATTCGTGATACCGACGGCTGTATGATCGCCTGGGGGGGCATGACAGACCTCGCAGGTACCGCGAATTTCGACGTGATCAGGCTTGCCGGTGACCGTCCACGTGGTGGTGCTGTGGCACGCCGCGCAGTTGTCCGTGGTCAGGATATGGCTAATACCCTTGCCTCTGGCGATGACACCATTGTGACAGGTAGAGCACCCACCGGTGCCGATCAACTGTGCATGGTCCATCGTACGCAACGGACTCCAAGACGTAGTGGTATGGCAGGCGGCGCAATTGGGCGTGGTGGGCACGTGCGCCGCACTTTGGCCCGCTGCGATTCCACTGCCATGACAGAACGTGCACGCGGTGCCCGGCACGATCTGCGCGTGATCGAAGGTGGGCAGGAACGCGTGCCACAGGCTGGGGGCCTTTTGGTGACAGAATTCGCACAAATTGGACGTAGGCGGATGGTTCGCCGGTTTATCGGCCAGGTGACAGCTTACGCAGTTGTTTGAGATCAGGTTGTGATCTACAAATTTGGTGGGTATCCACGCATTCGTCGTATGACAAACGTCGCAGGGACTGCTGGTCACAATGTGATTCACGGGTTTTCCACGCGCATTCACGTTGTTATGGCAGGTGCTGCAAACGGGGCTGCCGGTCAACTGCGTATGGTCGAGAGGCTTGCCCAACGGCGACCATTGCACAATGGTATGGCACGCGTCACAACGGTCAGTCGATGCGATATGACTAAACGATTTCGTGCGCGCGCCAGGGAAGCTGCCGTTATGGCAGGTGGAGCACACTACCGCCCCAGCAAATTGTGTGTGGTCTACCCTCAGCGCCGGGCGCCATACGGTGGTGCTATGGCACTTTTCACATGCAGCGGTGGACAGGATGTGGGACGCGGTTTTGCCGGTTGCTAACACCCCGTTATGGCAGATCGAACAGCTGCCTAGCACTTCTCTGTGATCTATGCGTAGCGGTTGTATTGCAAACGTCGTGCGGCTTAAGTGGCAGGCCGCGCAGTTGTCGGTTGAGGGGATATGCGAGGTGCTCTTCGCACGCGCAAATCCGGCAGTGCGATGACAGTCAATACAGGTGCCAAAGGCCTGGGTATGGTCGATGACCGCCAAGGTCGGTTTAAATCGCGTTGTATTATGACATGCGCGGCACGTATCTGAGGTAAGGGGGTGATTAAAACTCTTGCCGCGCGCAAACCCGCCGATGGTGCGATGGCAGTCTTGGCACTGGCCCAAGGCCTGAAGGTGGTCGATCGACGCCAGCGTAGGCCGGAAGGCCGTCGTGGTGTGACATGCGGCACAGGCGTTAGTGGTCAACGGGTGGTTTGCACTCTTGACCGTGCGCGCAAACTGAGTTGCGGCGCCTGCGGTGTGGCACGATTCACAGGTGCCCAGCACCAGCGCATGGCTAATGCGTTGTACTCCGCGCCAACTGGAGGTGCCGTGACAGACCGCGCAATCCGGGTTATTGGTCACCGGCATGTGCGTGGCCGGAATCACGGTGACCGGACTGCCCGTCAACAGGCGTTGCGCAGACGGGTTGTTGTGGCAACTGCGACAATCTGTGGATACCAGCGCATGATCCATACGGATAGGAATCCATGTGGTAGTGGCGTGACACCGCTCGCACGTCGCCGCAGGCAACAACAATATATGGGTAATACCCTTGCCGCGGGCCTGCACGCCGTCATGGCAGCTCGCGCAGGGGCCGGTGACGATCGCATGATTTACCGCCACCACGTTGGTCCAAGAGGTGGTGCTATGACAAGAGTTGCATTCTGCCGCCGCGCCGATGGTGATATGCCCAACAGGGAGTTTGATGACGGCCCCCGGGCGTTTGCGCGGGGTACCGTTGCGGTGACAGGTGCTGCAGGTGCCTGCGACCGCCCTATGATCGACAGATTGGGATGCGCTCCATGCAACGGTGCTATGGCATAGGCCACAATCCGCGCCTGGCAATGTGCCGATGTGGCCGAAAGGCAGCGACAATACCGCGCCAGGGCGGCGTATGCGCCCGGCGGTGCCGGTGCCATGGCAGCTAAAACAGGTGCCACTCACCAATTTGTGGTCTACGGAAATGATGCTCGCCCAACTTGCGGAGGCGTGGCAGGGTTGGCAATCCGCTACGGCGGTAATCGCGATATGTCCAACCGGGGTTGACGTGACCGCGCCCGCCCCGCGAACTGCACCACTGCCATGACAGGAGCGACAGGTTCCGGAAACCAGTGTGTGATCGACAGTGGAGATCGATTTCCAACTGACAGTGCTGTTATGACAGGTGTTGCACGCGGCGCTGGAGAGGGTCGCAATATGATTGGACGGCTTGCCACGCGCGCCTGACGCGGAACCATTATGGCAGCTGGCGCAGGTGATGCCGGCGGAAAATTGGCTGTGATCCACCGTGCGCACGGGGCGCCATCCCAAAGGCGGAATATTGTGGCAGGTGTCGCATTCGCCGGTGGTCGGGATATGAAATGTCGGTTTACCCACCGCGCGCGTTGTTGGGATATTGTTATTGTGACAGGCGCTGCAAACGGACGTGGTTTGGGTGTGGTCCACACGTATGCCTGCCGCCCAAAGCTGTGTTCCGTGGCATTTTTCACATAAATTGCTGGTGCTGGGATGCTTTACGAGGCCGGTCTTTGCCGCCAAATGGCAATCGGCGCAGGTACCTATCACCTGCGTATGATCCACGCCTTTTGGCAGGATTTGCCACACGTATTTGGAGTGACACTTCTCACAATCATTCGTCGAGTTGATATGTGCGGGGCCTTTCTTGGTTGTTGCGACAGTGCCGTTGTGACAACTGACACAGGTGCCCAGTAATTGCGCATGGTCTATGCGCTTGGCAGGCCGCCATGCAAAATCCACATGACATGCATCGCACACATCCGTAGAGGACAGATGTGTCGGCGGTTTGAATGAGGCGGTCGTGGACGTGGGGGTATGACACGCGACACACGGCTTAGCGCTGGGGGTGGTGGTATGGAAGGCTACGGCCCGCACGCCTATGTTGCTTTGTGCAAATACGCTGGCATTGAGCAACGGTAACCAGCCGTATGTGCTATGGCAGGTATCGCAGGACTGGTGTTGAACGCGAGGGTGCGTTTTTGGCAATCCCTGGCTTGCCGACCCATTGTGGCATTGTTCACAACGTCCGCGCACCTCGGCATGGTCTACGCCCAATACCGCTGTCCACACACGCGTGATATGGCAGGCATCGCAACGTTCGCTGGTGGCCAGATGTTTGCGGGGCTTGCCGCGCAGGGCCTGGTTGTTGTGGCAATTTGCGCAGGTGCCGGAGAGCTGCGCATGGTTTACGCTGACGGGTAGCCAGCCTAGCGTGTTATGACACGTGTCGCATGCCCCGGACGTAGTGATATGTATGATCGGTTTGCCGGGTTGTGACACGCCATCGTGGCAACTTTGGCAAGGCTGTGTAATCTCTATGTGAGATAAATGCGGTTTTGGAGGTACATACTGCGTGACGGGCGCCTTCAGCGTTGTCGTCGCGCGCGTGGCCGCAGTGCCAGAGCCTGCAATGGCCAATGTGCTGAGCAGAAGCACGGCTAGCGTACTCACGATCCTCGCAGACCTGCCACAACACCCTAAATTTAGTACGGCGGTAATTTGCCTAAGTTTCACCATGAATACCCTCGTCCCGCGTGATCGCTGTCATTCTATGTGACACGCTATCAACGCATGTGTAACCCCACATTGACCTATTCGGTAAGTGCGTATGATTACCCGGCAGCGAATAAGTAGGTGTAAGTACAGGGCAATAGACATTGCCACAGTTTCTTACCGCTTGCATATCGCCGTGCTGAATGGATAACCCCGTTAGCACAAAACAAATAGGCGTATAATTTTAATGTCAAACCTGAAGGCTTGGAGGCGTCAGAGTGAACGCGCTCATCACAAGAAGTTTCAGGCATATATGTGCAATTTTTTTTATTCCATTTTCCCTGTCTAAAAGGTTAGCATATCTTGCGCAGTATACAAGCTTTCGAATTTGTTGGAATTTTAAGTAAAGTTTAATCGAACACAAGAGTCGTATTCCCTAGAGCGAAGCGGGGCAAAATTTGCATTAATTCCGCAATGCGCGGACTTTGTGACCACAATCAATGTGTGAATTTTAGGATTTTTCATCATGCGGACTTTGTACCCCGAAATCAAACCCTATGTAACACACAGTATGACCGTGCATGCGCCACACGTGTTGCACGTCGAAGAGTGCGGAAATCCACAGGGAGTCCCTGTCGTTTTTATTCATGGCGGGCCGGGTGCGGGATGTGAAGATTATCATCGACGGTTTTTTAACCCGGATGTATATCGCATTGTGTTATTTGATCAACGCGGCGCCGGAAAGTCCACACCCCATGCGTGCTTGGAAAATAATTCCACTCACGCGCTGGTCGCGGATATGGAATTGATACGCGAAAATCTTGGAATTAATCGGTGGATGATCTTCGGTGGTTCATGGGGTTCCAGTTTGGGCTTGGTGTATGCGCAAACCCATCCTGAGCGTGTTACAGGGATGGTGGTGCGCGGTATTTTTATGTGCCGCCCATGGGAGATTAAATGGTTTTACCAAGAAGGTGCGAGCCGTTTGTTTCCAGACTACTGGGAAGATTTTGTTAAGATCATACCGGAACATGAACGTACCGATATTTTGGGGGCCTTCTACCGACGCTTGACCGGGGTGGATGAAGTGCGGCGCATGGCGGCGGCGAAGGCGTGGTCAATTTGGGAGGGGCGTACCGCTACGTTATTAGGGCGGCGCGAGGTCATAGATCACTTTGCCAACCCCCATGTCGCGTTGAGCCTGGCGCGTATCGAATGCCATTATTTTTTGAACGACAGCTATTTGGAGCCGGATCAAATCCTGCGAGACGCGCACAAATTGATCGATATTCCGGGTGTTATTATCCATGGGCGCTATGACGCGGTGTGTCCGGTGCAAAATGCCTGGGAACTGCATAAAGAATGGCCCACCGCGCAATTGCGCATCATCGCAGACGCCGGCCACGCGGCCTCGGAACCGGGGATTATAGACGCATTGGTGCGTGCCACGGATCAAATGACATTGCTGATAAACAAATAACACTCATTCTCAATCGGCCGCGCCGAGCCTGTTGACCCTAAAGTAGGGTAGTTTCGCTGCCGATACCGACCTAGTGTGAAACGCTACACCAACATCATCTTTGCAAGATATTTCTACGGTTTTCACGAACATGGAGTACCAGGGTGCAGCCAGGTGGTAAAGTGTCCGAAAAACTCGTCGCGCGCGCGCGCGCGGTGCAGATACTGAAGAAATTACCTGTATTTTCCGGTCTGTTGGAAGACGAATATTTTAAAGTGTTGGCGACTTGTTCCAGTGTGACGGTGGAGGCCGGCGAACATTTGTTTCGTCAGGGTGACGACGGTAGCAGCATGTTTATTTTGCTGACGGGTCGGGTGGATATTTTGGTGGAAGGTAAAGGCGTGGTGCATACCATGCAGGCGGGCGAAATCCTGGGTGAAATGGGCTTGGTAAAAAAAATCACCCGTACCGCCACCGCCGTAGTTAAAGAGCGCGGCGTCATGTTGCAACTTTATGCCGAGGTATTGCACGACGTCGTTGGTAAACATCCGCGTATCGGTTATGTAATAATGCGCAATGTCGCCGGTATCCTTGCCGAACGTGTGATCGCAGCAAACAAAAAAAATGCAGCCACGAAATCCTAACTACCTTTCGGTGTGATGCCAGGTTTTAGCCCGTCGCGCCAACGCCAATAGAGGCCCATCGGCAGGCCTGCAAGGGCGCCATACAAATGGGCATCCACCAACACTGGGCCGCCCGCCCATTCCTCGCTGCCCGGCAGGGCGCCTGCAAGTTGTTCCCAGACCAATTTGGCGGCGATAATAGCGACAAATCCGAGCCCTTCAAACGGTTGACGACGGCTATGTACGAGCCCGCCGATAATAAATAAACCGTGCAAGACGCCGGAAAATCCGACATAGTATTCTACGTCTGCCTGGTTGTGCCAGATTCCAACGCCGATCCAAACGCTTGCGACCCCCAGGCTGGTCAACCAGCGAAACGCGCTGATTTGGCGACTAAATAACACGCTCACCATACCTAATGCGGCCAGATTCATCGTTAGATGTGTCCACGTCCCGTGGACAAAATTCGCGCTCAGCAGTCGCCAAACCTCACCGTCGGTGATGGCTGCCCGGTCAAAGCGCAGGTAGACGATGGCGATGTCACCTACCCACTGTATGACGCAGCAGACGAGCATGACACTGAGCAGTGCGTAGTGGGGTCTCAGCCACTGAAAAAAGAGATCGCGGGCGTTACGCGCCAATGTCGGCTCCTGGAGATGATATCTGCACAATATGCACGCTACGGTTTACAATGTATCCAGGGAACCTCTAAAAATCCGCTGAGCGGCGCATCGCGTCGTTGAAAAGGATCGAAAAATGCTCAGATATGTCAGCCCTTTGAGGCAACGTGTAAACTGCGCTTTTTCGCCCCTTTCCGCCTAGCGCTGCATCCCCTGATCGGATTTTTAGAGGTTCCCTCCATATTGATCGCGACAACGAGAGAGTCATAGCCCCTATGTTAACACAACGCCTACGCTGGGCTGGCGGCAAACCGCCGGAAA
>JAOUGF010000104.1 GCA_029857925.1 Gammaproteobacteria bacterium | reverse complement strand
GCTGACATGAGTGGGCAGCCATCCGCTATTGTGCACCGCGACACGCACGCGGTAATTTCCGCCCCCCAGTGCCGTCACCTCTGTCTTATAGAATGCCAATTGCGGCAGGATCAACGCGTTCCAAATCAACCAGCCGGGGAAACGCGCGCATTCCCGTTCCAATAATGCGGGCGGTGGATTCCATACCGAGTACAGCGCATCCCACCCACCCAATTCGACGGCCCCCAATTGCGGATGCATATAGGGATACCAATCGATATAGCCCTTGCCGTGCAAGGCCTGATCGCTCCACGCCAACAATTTACGGTCGTCCTCGATGCCGTGTTCTCGATACCATTCGATATATTTATAATCGGTAATCCCCGCCTCGCGCTGCGGGCTCCAGATCTCGACCGTCCACGCAAACGCGCCTCTAAATTCATACAACCAATCGTCAAACGCGCCGGTGATGGTTTCTTTAGGATGGTAACGAAATTCGTGGTATACCGACGCGGCCGGATAACCCGTCAGCGCGTGGCCCGCCGCGCCGATTTTTTGATATGTCCATAAATCTTCCGCGGGCAACTCGCTGTCATCTTGGTAGGACAAAGGCCGCAATAAAACGCCGCTATAAGAATGAAACGTGATACCCCCACCGATATTCGGATGCTCGGCGATAAAGGTCACCAGCGCGGCAACCTCGGGTTCGGACGCAGGAAAATCGCCCGCGCCGCGTTGCGCATGCTCTTCACGCCACCGTGCCGGGAAATTCCGGTTGAGGTCTAGTTGTTCTTTGTGCGGCTGTATGCCCCACATCAATCCGTCATAGTCATCGAATTGGCCTTCGGGCAGCAGACGAAAATAACGTCCGCCGGTCTCGGTCGGTGTGCGCGGCACCATCAAACGCGGTTCATCTTCGGCGATCTTCCACGCGCCATTAGGGTCGGGCACGCGCATGCTCAGTATGCGCCCGTCACCGTCCATATCCTGTGTCCGCAATCCGCCGCCGACGGGGTCGTGATAGGGGTAGGGTCGTGTACTGGAACGCACGATCTTGGGCGGCGTCGCCAACGCCCATTCCGCGCCATCCGGGTTGACGCGCGGGCAAATATAAAACGCCCGCGTTTGTAAACAGCGTGTGACCTCGGCGTCATTTCCGTAGGCCTGTACCAAATGTTGCAAAAAATACACGGCCGCACTGGAACCGACCAGTTCCGCCGCGTGCAGATTGCCGTCCACCCACAACGCGGGCTTGGTGTGATCCTCACCGGTCGCGAAATCGGTCACGGTGCACACCAAAATTTCGCGCCCTTCAAAGCTGCGCCCCATCACCGTAACGCGCACCAGTTGCGGATAATCGCGCGCATAGCCGTGCAGCAAATCACACAACTCTGCGTAGGGGTAATAATAATCAAAGCGTGGCGTAGGCATGCAGTGCACCCAACAGATTAATGAATCGGATATTGTACCTAAAAATGCGGCACACACCGGGGTTGCCGTAACCCGCGGTGGCTGGCCACCGGGCACAGCAGTTCAATTCCGGTTGAAACCTACAATACCCTAGTGTTTTACTTTGGAATTGCCAACGGGCGATGAAGCCGGTTAAAATATCGCCAAAGCGCCATTTTTCACGGCATCCCCTTAGTACTTCAGGAGTTTTGCATGCCCTATACCGAACAACGCGTGACCTCAAAACGCCAGTGGTCAGACAAGACCTTTAGCTTTACGACGACCCGCCCACAGGAATTCAAGTATGAAATGGCGAATTTGTGACCATCGGCCTGCGCGTCGAAGGCAAGCTGATCGCCCGCGCGTATTCCATTGTTTCGACAAACGATTCAGAACAATTGGAGTTTTTGAGTATACACGTCCCCGACGGCCCATTGACCAGTCGCCTTGCCCACGTCCGCGAGGGGGACGGCGTGTGGGTGAACAGCAAAGCGACCGGTTCGCTGACATTGAACTACGTTAAGCCTGGTCGTAACCTGTACCTCATGGCCACCGGTACCGGCCTCGCACCGTTTATCTGTTTGATCCGCAGTCCCGATACGTTTAAAGCCTTTGAACGGGTGATCTTGATCCACACCGTACGTACCGTACATGAACTTGCGTATCGCCCCGAGATCGAGTCGTTGGCGAATGAACGGTTGATCTATGTGCCCAGCGTGACGCGCGAGGCATTTCCGGTTAACCAACGTTGCTCAGACCTGTTCAAATCAGGCGACTTGTTCACGATGCACGGCCTGCCTAAGGCCGACCCCGAGCTCGATCGCGTGATGATATGCGGCAACCCCGACATGAACCGCGACATGAGCAAATACCTGGAGGCGCAGGGATGGACGATGACCAATCATCGCGGTGTCGGCAATTTCACCGTCGAAAAGGCGTTTGTGCTACATCACGAATAAGTATCCAGACACAAATATCGAATCTTGCCTAAATCCGTAGCGCTCACGCGCCCCCTCACCCTCCCCCCCAAGGGGGAGGGAATTGTTATAAGACGGTTAATAAAACAAAATAACATTCGATCGCCTAACGCGCGCCCTTCCCCGTTGCCCCAAAAACCTCGTACAATCCCCCGCATGGACCTTGCCTCCACCGCCACCTTCATCCGGCCCGCGACGCTCGCGGATATCGCGCAGTTGGTGGTCATCGAAAATCATGCGTTTGACAGCGACAGGCTGACACGGCGTAATTTTCGGTATTTGATTTCTGAGGGCAATGCTTCGGCCCTGGTGGTGGATTATCACGGTTTTGTACAAGGCTACGTGATCATTTTGTATAATAGCGGGACATCGGTGGCGCGCTTATATTCCCTCGCGGTGGGGGATGAATATCGACGCCGGGGGCTGGGCCGCGCGCTGATCCGTGAGGCGGAAGGCCTGGCGCGTGAGCATGATTGTATATGCCTGCGCTTGGAGGTACGGCCTGATAATGTCCCCGCGATCGGCCTCTTTCATGCAGCGGGATATAAACAGTTCGGAATATTGTCTGATTATTACGAAGATCACACAGACGCGCTGCGATATGAGAAAATCCTCGCGCCAGGGCTGGCGCCGGAAATGGTCAAGGCGCCGTATTACGAGCAGACCTTAGATTTTACCTGCGGTCCGGCGGCGGTGATGATGGCGATGCGCGCGTTGGAACCGAGCATGGTGCTGAACCGCAAGCTCGAATTGCGCGTGTGGCGAGAATCGACGACCGTGTTCATGACGGCGGGACATGGCGGGTGCGGGCCTTATGGGTTGGCGTTGTCGGCGTATTACCGTGGTTTTGGGGTCGAAATTTTTGTGAACGACCCCGGCGCGATGTTTATAGATTCCGTGCGTGACCCCGAAAAGAAAGAGGTCATGCGCATCGTGCAGGAAGACTTTATCGAGGAATTACAAGGCCTCCCGATTAAGGTCACGTATGGGGCCTTGACAGTGGAAGAAATCCAGCAAAAATTCGACGCGGGGGGTATCCCGATAGTGTTGATCAGCTCTTATCGCATCTATCGTGAAAAATTTCCGCATTGGGTTGTAGTCACGGGCTTCGATAACCGCTACATTTACGTACATGACCCCTTTGTGGATTATGAGACCGGCAAGACCCTAACAGATTGCATAAACATGCCGATACTACGAAGAGACTTTGCGCGTATGGCGCAATATGGTAAAGCCGGTCAAAAGGCCGTGCTGGTGATTAGCAAAAAAGATGGACATTGACACCCATGCCTGACGAATTGGCAGCAAATCCTGAACCTCCCCCTAGGCGCGCCCCAGTGGCGCCCTCGGGTCTCCTCGCGTATGCAAATACGCGTATATTCCCTTATTGTGGCGCGTCTCGCGCCCGCCCCGCTCGCGTAGCGCGCATGGTCACAGCGCCCTATGCATACACGGTGGTCTTTTTCCCACAATCAGCTTATAAGGACACGCGCGGGTTCGCATGAGTACGCATATCGTCATCGTAGACCATCGCAATGACTGGAAACCCAGCTTTCCTGGGGTCATCTTGGTCACCGCCAAGGATTATATCGAGCAATCGGAATTCCTAAAGCTAAAAGACATCAAGATCATCAACTTGTGTCGTAGCTACCGATATCTTTCTGAGGGTTATTACTGCTCATTGCTGGCGGAGGCGCGTCGGCACAAGATCCTCCCCACCGTCCGCACGATGACGGACTTGGCGACCAAGTCGACGTATACACCCAATATTGAAGACCTGGATGAATTGATCCAAAAAAGTCTGTCCAAAAACGCGCAGCCCTCTACGCAACTGGATATCAATATCTTTTTCGGGCATACCGAACATCGGGATTTACAAGAGCTGGCACGTCAGTTGTTTGACACCTTCCGCTGCCCGCTGATGAAGGTCGAATTCAAGCGCAACGGCAAATGGCATCTGACCGCGATCAAACCCACTTACCTGAACAACCTGACACCGGCCCAGGAAGATTTCTTTATCACGGCATTCAGTTCGCACGTCGTCAAGCGCTGGCAAGAACCCAAGACCAAGAGCGTGCCGCGTTACGACCTTGCGATCCTGCATAACCCGCAAGACAAAATGCCGCCGTCAACGAACCGCACGTTGCAAAAATTCATCAAGGTCGGCAAGAGTCTGGATATCGCGGTTGAACTGATCGAGAAAAAAGACTATTCCAAACTCGGCGAATATGACGCGCTGTTTATCCGCGAGACGACCGCCATCGACCATCACACCTATCGTTTCGCTAAAAAGGCGGAGAGCGAGGGTCTGATCGTCATTGACGATCCGGATTCCATTGTGCGCTGCACCAACAAAGTCTATTTAGCGGAATTGCTGACGGCGAATAAAATCCCCACGCCCAAGACGATGATCGCGCACAAAGGGAATATTAAAACCACCGAAAAGGAACTCGGTTATCCGATCGTGCTGAAGATCCCCGACGGATCGTTTTCGCGCGGCGTCCACAAGGCCGACAATGCGCAACAGTTGGAAGAAATCAGCACCAAGCTGTTTAAAGAATCCGATCTGTTATTGGCGCAGGAATTCGTGCCCACACAGTTCGATTGGCGCATCGGCGTGCTGAATAAAAATGTGATCTTCGCGTGCCAATATTTTATGTCGAAAAAACATTGGCAGATCGTCAAACACGCGCCGACCGGCGGCATCGTCGCGCAAGGCGCCTATAACGCCGTGCATGTGCGCGACGTCCCCGAGGCCGTCATCAAGGCCGCCACCAATGCCGCACGGTTAATCGGCGATGGCTTATATGGCGTCGATATCAAAGAAACACCTAAGGGCGTGTATTTAATTGAGGTCAATGACAATCCGAACATCGACATGGGTTGCGAAGACGGCGTGTTGGGTGAAGAATTGTATAAGACGATCTTGTTGGAATTCATACGCCGCATAGAGCAACGCGGCAATAAGTCAGGCGGTAGCACCTAAGGTGGCCCAATCTCCTTCGACAACTGCACATAAGTATCACGCCCCGCCGCCATACGCGTCGTGAGGTGTTTCAATTTTGCGATGGCTTTCGTCACCTCATCGACATCTTGTTTCGCGATTTGAAATTCAAATTGTTTTGCGAGTTGCGACATAACGGGAAAGCCATAGCTCCCGCCCAACCCCTTGATCGCATGCGCACGTTCACTCAAGCGCGCCCAATCTCCCACAGCATTCGCCGCCTCCAACGCGCTGATATACGCGGGAAAACTGTCTATAAACTCAATAATGGTATCACTCAATTCAGGCATCTCTTCTATAAGTTCGGAGAGTATGGCATCATCGTCCTGCTCGCCCGCGACACGCTGCGTTAAATATTTTGCCAGCGCGTCGACGAACTCTTGACGCCGTATCGGTTTGGCCACGAAATCATTAAAGCCTTTTACCAACGCGCTCTCCTTACCTTCGTGCAGCGCGTTGGCCGATAACGCGATGATCGGTTTTTGATAACCTCCTTCACGCAGCGCGCGCATCGCATGCACACCATCCATCACCGGCATTTGCATGTCCATCAATATCACGTCAAACGACCCCTGCCGCGCAATTGACACGCCCTGCGCGCCGTCGTTTGCAATTTCGTAGGTCAATCCAAGGTGTCGTAAATATTGCGTAACCAGGCGTTGGATATCCGCGTTATCCTCGACCAGAAGCACGTTGCCGACAAATATCGTTTCCTCGCCTTCAGTCGGCGCCTCGTCATGTTCAGTGAAATATATATCCGTTAATTGTGTTACCGTTACCGACTCAAGCGGTGCGCTGTCCACGCGCAGGCTAAACTCACTGCCCTTGCCGAGCTCACTGCGCACCGTGATTTCACCACCCAGCATGCGCGCAAGTCGCTGCGAAATCGCCAAACCTAATCCTGTGCCCCCGTATTTACGTGTCGTAGACGCGTCGGCTTGTTCGAAAGACTGAAATAACCTGGGCTGTTGCTCGGCGGACAATCCGATTCCGGTATCTGTCACCACGAACAACATATACGCGTGTTCGATATCGCACCGTATACTCAAACTCACTTCGCCTTGCGCGGTGAATTTAATTGCATTGCTGCATAAATTTAGCAAAATCTGTTTTAATCTCAGCGCATCGGTGGAGATTTTCGTCGGCAATGGAAACCGATAGTCTAGATTGAATTTTATCCCTTTGTTTTTCGCTTGCATCACGCACACCGATTCCACCTCGTGCACTATGTCGAAGTAATTTGTGAGGCTGCGCGTCACATCCAACTTACCCGCCTCGATTTTTGACAAATCCAACAAATCGTTGATTAATTGCAACAAATGCCCGCCATTGCGGATGATCGCGCGTATCGCGTCTACACGTTCCTTTATCGTAGTCTTTGCATCCAACAAGAAATCGCCGAACCCTATGATGGCCGCCAACGGCGTGCGCATTTCATGGCTCATATTCGCGAGAAAACGGCTTTTTGCGGCATTGGCCGCCTCCGCGCGTTGCATCGCGACACGCACCTCCGCCTCTGCCGACTCACGTCCCTTCATTTCTTCATTTAATCCACGCAGCGCCCTTTCGGTGGCCACTTTTTCTTTCAATAATTTTTCGTTTAACGCCTGATTTTCATGTTGCAAGCGCCACGACTGCAGCAGGCTTTTCTGATAAGTGTTTGCGGCAGACGCCATGATCGCAATATAAAATGCCGTAAGCGGGCTGAATATCGCATAGTGTCCCACGCCTTCAAGAAACGCCGTTGCGACTGTGGT
>JAOUGF010000103.1 GCA_029857925.1 Gammaproteobacteria bacterium | reverse complement strand
GATCAATATCGGTGAAAGTTCGCTCGTCACCATTAGTCGTTTGGAGCAGGACCCGTTATTTTCACAGCGCCAGTCGGTCGTATATTTGAATGAAGGCGAGATTTGGGGGCGTGTGCGGGCCTCAAAATCCAGTGCCGGTTATTTGGAAATCATCACGCCATTCGCCTCCGCGCGGGTGTTGAATCACAAAAATAGCCTGAAAGAGGCGCGCTTTCGCGTCAACGTCAATGCGGACAAGTCAACGTCTATCGTGGTTTATGATGGCACCGCTGAAGTCGTCGCCGGTGATGAAATTATTCAGGTTCCCGACAACCACCAAGTCATCATTGATCGGGAAAGGCATGTTTCTGCGCCGACACCATTACTTAGCGCGGTGAAGCCGAAAATACCGAAGCAGCAGGAACTGTACTACTTTCAAGAACTCGTGCCATTGGTTAAGTTCGAGTGGGACACGCGTGACCGCGCCGAGCAATATCGCTTGATCCTTGCGCGCGATCCGCTGCTGCGCGAGGTCATTATCGACAAAACGATCAAAAGCAACGACTTTAGGCACGGAAATCTGCTCACCGGCCAGTATTTTTGGCAGATCTACGCGACGCGGGGGAGTCGTCAAGGCGCGCTAAGCGAACTGCGCTCGTTGCAGTTGATTAAGGACAATATCCCTCCCTTGCTTAAGGTGCAAGGTGTGGATGCCGTTACATCTAATGGGGCTTACTTAATCCGTGGAACGACAGAGGCGGGGGCCACCGTATTTGTCAACGGGCAGGCCGTTTCCGTTGATCCAAAAGGCATATTTGAAAAGACGATTAACCTAAATCCGGGGTACAACCTTATAGTGATAGAGGCAATGGATGCGGCGAAAAACATGAGTTATCAGACCACAACGGTAAATTACCAGGCGCATCGTTAGAGACGAGATCATGTATGCGCCTGCCTATCCGATTTAAAATACTTGTCACCCAATTGTTGGCGATAACCACGATATTGGGGGTTATCACATTTACGATGGGCAAGCTATTTCATGCGGATAAATCCATCTACATTCGCGACATGACCTCGGTGATGGCGCAAAACGCCGCCGTCGAAACCCACGAGCTGTTAAATGGTTATCGCGATCGCGTGCAAACCTTCGCGCAGTTTTCGTTTCAGAGCGCGTTGCCGCGCGCCACCAAAGTGGCGCTATTCAAGCAGTTATTCGAGGATTCTAAAGATCTATTGGCGATAACGATCTTTGAAAAGGGCGAGGTGCAGGCCACCGTGTTCGACGCCACGCTCAATAAGAGCGACGAAGGCGATCGCCAGGCGTTCGAGCGGGAAGTCCGCCGCACCCTGCCGGACACGCGGCGCCTGTCGGATGGAAAATTCGTGGTGGTAAATTCCACGTTGTCTTCCGCGCGGCCGACGTTGACAATGTATTTAAAGCCAAAACTGCCGAACAATGACGCCGTTGTGATGGCTGCGGTGATCAATATCGCGCGTCTGCAAGAGGTGTCGTTTCGTTCCAAGGTCGTCGACATTTTCGTCATGGATACCCAAGGCAACCTGCTGATCCACTCGAACAATAATGCCATTTTAGGCAAAACCGTGGTCAACTGGATACCAAAAAACAATTCATTCGAGAACGCCGAGATCTCCGCCACCACAGTGGATTACCAATACAAGGGGCAGGCGATGATAGGCGGGATCGCGCGGGTTGATTTTGGCGAATTGTTGGCGGTTGCGCAGATCCCGGCGAGCACCGCGTATGTTGGCGCGCGCGAGTTACTCAGCGATTTGACACTTTCCGCGCTATTATTGCTGTTAGTGGCGTCAGTCGGCAGCATTATTTGGGCGCGCTATCTCACCCGGCCGATAGAACAACTGTCAGCCGCCGCGAAGGTGGTCGGCGGCGGCGACTTCAACGTGAAGGTGGACTATCAATCAAGGGACGAAATCGGCGATCTGGCGAATTCATTCAATGGCATGACCGACGAGCTTACGGCGCGTGACGAGGCATTAAAAAAGGCGCAAGCGGCGTTGGTGCAGTCGGAAAAAATGTCCGCGTTCGGTCAGATGAGCGCGGGTATCGCGCATGAGGTGAAAAATCCGCTCGCCGGCATATTGGGTTATGTGCAGCTGGCGCGTAGAAAAATCGAGACCGACCATGTCATACAAAGAAACCTGGAGATTATAGAAAGCGAAACCAAACGTTGTACAAAGATCATTTCCAATTTGATGCAATTCGCGAGGCAGGAGAAGACACTACACCTGCCTTTGGACGTCAATAAAGTGGTCACCGATTCGATCACCATTTTTGATCACCAGTTGTCCATACAGGGTGTTAAAGTGGAAAGCGATTTGCAGCAGGGGTTGCCAAAAATTCTCGGCGACGCGAATCAATTGCAGCAAATATTGATGAATTTCGCGATCAACGCGCAGCAGGCGATGGAAGGGAGAAACGGTAGCTTTTTTAAATTAACGACATTGTTAACGCCGGAAGACCAGGTGCGTGTGATTGCGGAAGACAACGGGCCGGGGATGAGCGACGAGGTGCGCGAGAAAATATTTGAGCCCTTCTTTACTACCAAACCCGCGGGTAGGGGCACTGGCTTGGGGTTGTCGGTCACCTACGGGATCGTTAACGCGCACAATGCGAAAATAAAATGCGAAAGCCAGGTGGGTGTCGGTACGCGCTTTATTTTGGATTTTCCCGTGGCGGCGGTCGGTGGGATGCAGTCAGAGGAAAACCGTGTAGACAACGGAAAAGACCTAGGCGATGTGTCGCCCCTGATTTCCGCGAAGGCGGGTTAGTGTGTATGACGGAGTTCGACGCAGGGATTGAATTGAAACCGTGAGGTGTAGCTATGGCAGATAGAATACTGGTGGTGGACGACGATGCGCCGATTCGCGAAATGATCGCGGAGGTGCTTACCGATTGTGCCTACAGCGTCGAATTGGCGTTTAACGCGGAGAATGCGCTCGAAAAATTCAAGGTGGAGAAATTCGATTTAGCCATTGTCGATATTCGGCTAGGCGGTATGAACGGCGTGGATCTATTACGGGAGATCAAAAAGATATCGCCTAACACCCATGTCATTATCATCACCAGTTACGCGTCCATGGAATCCGCGATCGCGGTGTTGAAAGAGGGCGCATACGATTATTTGATCAAGCCGTTTGAAGATATGGAACTTATTGTCAGCGCGGTAAGGCGGGCGATGGATAATTTGCATCTCTTTAAGGAGAAGGAACAATTGGTGGAGATGCTGAAACAACGTAACGCGGAACTCGAACGCGCCAATGTGCGCCTGTCGGAATTGGCGGTGTTGGACGGCTTGACCGGCCTGTATAACCACCGCCATTTGCAGGAAACCCTGGCCAAGGAATTGGCGCGCGCCACTCGGCATAGTCGTGATCTTTCAGTGGTGTTTATAGACGTCGATCATTTCAAGAATTACAACGATACGCATGGCCACCAAGCGGGCGATTTCGTGCTGAAGGCGTTGTCCGAAATCATGCTCCATGGGGTGCGCAAGGGGGATATCGTCGCCCGCTACGGCGGCGAGGAGTTTGTCATTATACTCCCGGAAACCAACAGCCAGGAGGCGGGGGTCGTCGCGGAAAAAATCCGCCTGCTCATTGAAAAACACCCGTTTACCGGAAAAGATACTCAGCCGAACGGGATCGTTTCGGTGAGCATCGGTGTGTCGTCGCTCAGTGTCAGTTGCGCCAGCAGTTCCGCGCTATTGGCGGCGGCCGACAGTGCGCTATACAAGGCCAAGAGCGCCGGGCGCAATCAGGTGGTGGTGGCGTAAATGCCTGATACCTTCCGCACGCATTTCGAATCGCGGCTTCACAAATTGTTTGGCCTAACGCGGATATCGGTTGCGCCCGCGCGCCGCGAAAAATTTCTTCGCAATTAGTCTGCCTTCCTCTCAGTGGCCGTCGCTGGCGAGCACACGCCGCACAAACGGATCGTATTCCATGTCTCCAAGGTCCGCGCCGTCTATATAATCATACGGTTCGATTTTTTTGGGATTGGCCTGAGGCCATGCGGCGATCGGGTGGGCTTGCAAATCTTTTAATTCGAGCGTGACGCGGCGGTCATTGTACGTATGAACATATTTGGCGGCCAGCGACTCCTTATTCAGCCAAAGCACATCAATTTTCTCGTCTCCGAAATGACCCGCGTAACGTGTCGCGGGGCGTCCCTGGTATACGGTGTCCGCAATGCGCTTTAGCTTATTGAGTTCCATTTTGGCGACGACGCCGTTGAGAGCGTCCCAATCCTTTTCGCGGTGCTGGGTGCGCAATTCCCCGGCGGTATAGTGTATCAGCTTGCGGTCTTGATGAAATACGCGTGTCAACGTCAATTCACCGCGCGTGTCGCGTTGCCAAACTTCGCTATAGTGGTCGCGGCTGGTTTCAACCTGACCGGGGCGCCGTACCAGATACCAATCGCTGGAAACCGATGGGTTATTTTTTGACTTTAAGATCTCCGTGTAATGCGCGGCGAGGGGGGGGAAGGGGGTGTCGGATACGTTACCAACCTCGGCGCGTGCGGAAGCCATCACCAAGATATTAACGATTGAGAATGCGACAAAAAAATTTCGCATAGGGGTGATTCCTCGAAATAAACATAAAAAAATCGGCGCTTGCGATGCCCAGCGCCGATCTGCCAAAATTAATAGCGACGTTCGTGAGTGTCATCGAAATCGAACGCAGTCCGCATCACGTGGTAGATCCAATTTTGTTCCATCGAACCGTGTACCAAGTGGGCCATCGGGCCGGTGGCATAAATGCCTACGTCCTCACCCGCGTGGGTTTCTGAAGCCAACGGTACGGCGGATTCCTGTAGGTAACCCAATGCGGTGGTGTCAATGACGCTCAAGTCCGGGCGTTTTGCGCCGCTGACGATCGCGTCACGCCAGCCGGGCCCGTTTGCATAGCCTAATGTGGTGTAAGGAAGGCCCAATTTGTCTTTGTCCAACCCCGTCGGTGCGCCGTCCACATCCGGTACGCTGGAGACAAGGCCAACGATATCGTTGCCGCGATGCGGATATCCCGCGATCGTAAACGTGTGGCTATGATCGGCGGTTACGATAATTAACGTGTCGCGCGGGTCGGTCATTTCATAGGCCTTTTGTACCGCCTTGGCCATTTCTATCGCGTCGATGAGCGCGCGCTTTGCGTTGCCTGCATGGTGTGCGTGGTCAATACGTCCGCCTTCCACGTGCAAGAAGTAGCCGTTTTCACCCTTGCCCAACATGCGGATGGCCTTTTCGGTCATCTCGGTCAGCGAGGGTTCTCCGGCCTTGTCAACCGGACGATCCGCTTCGTACTGCATGTGGCTGTTCTCGAACAGGCCTAATAAATACGCCGTGTTGTCCGGCGTTGCGGCGTCGAAACCCGCGCGGTTCCATACAAATTTCGCGTTCGCGCCGCGGCTGCTGACCCATTCTGCGGTGAGGTCGCGCCCGTCACTGCGCAGCCCTTTCTTTGCGTATTCCGGATCTAGCAACGTCTTAGGCATAAAATAGGTACGGCCACCGCCCATTGCGACGCGCAGACTCGCCTTGACCTCCGGCGAGGCCTCGATCAATTGCTGGGCGATATCCTTAACGCCACATCCGGTGGGCTTATTCGCATCCGTCTCCCAGTCGCGTACCGCAGTGTGCGCGTAGGTGGCGGCAGGGGTCGCATGGGTCAGGCGCGCGGTGGTCACCACGCCGGTCGCCTTGCCTGCGGCGGCGGCTTGTTCCAGCAATGTAGGAAGCGCGTGGGCGGCGATCACCGCAGGGTCGCACTCGCTGCGCGGTGTGAGGTGATCGACGGCGAGCATGCCTTCACGGGCCTTGTAGCCGGTCATCATGGCGGTCATCGTCGGCGCGGAATCCGAGGTTTGTTGATCCCAAGAATAAGTTTTGGAATAAGCGGTGTAAGGGAAGTGCTCGAAGGACAGGCGACCTTCTTCACCGGGATTGCCGCGTTGTTGGCCATCCAAGATACGCGCGGCGGTTACGGTGGATACACCCATGCCGTCACCGACGAATAACATGATGTTCTTTGCGCGGCGCAGATTGGGGCGTAGGTGCTTCGCGTCACGCACGAATTGCTGACCGGCGTTATACCAATCTTGCACGGACTCCGGGCCTTGCACGGCGGGCGCGGCCGCCATCGCCGGGGCGATCGCCGAGGTAAACATCGCCATCGCGGTTGCAACCGCCAATGTTTTTTTGACAAACGTGGGCATCGTGGAATCTCCAGTGTATATAGAAATAAATGGCATTGCTTTGGGTGCAGCCACGATAAAGCGTCCATGTTGCAGGTGAGTGTCAATGCGGTGAATAAGAAGCAGTTTAATCTTCATAAAAATGTCATATTGTGTTTGGGCGGTCGGATGGCTAAACTGGGTTGGCGGCGTCGTGAATGCGCTTTTTTAATCGACATGCGTTGGCGATTGGGGTGATGATCGTCGTGGATAGGAAATCTATGGAAATGATAATGAGTAATTTATTTCGCGCGCTTGTTCTGAGTAAAGCAAGATATCTGTTTTGGTTTGGGTTGGGTGTTTTCACCGCACCGTTGTATGCTGCAGAAGAGGATTACGGGATGTCGCAGTTGCGGTTGGAAAAATATTCCATTTCCGCGCTGGTGGGGCGGGCGAGCGGGGATTTTAGCGCCGGATTTGATTTGACCAGCCGCTACATCGCCGTCGAAGAGGTGCCGGGATTTTATTACGCGTGGCGATACCGCGCAAACTTGGCCGCGAAACGCACCATCAATATTCTCGAAAATACCGTAAAAACTTTTCCATACAATTATCACCGCTTAGGGGTCAGCGTCACCAGCAAATCGGCGAAGATGTATCGTTTGTATGTCGATGTTGATGCGTTGCTGGTGTACCCCAATCATTATTTCAGTGAATATTATGCGCTCGGGGCCTATTTTGGCGCGGGAGTCGAGTTATATGCGAATGCGTTGAGCAAAAGCGCCTATTACATGGAACCGGGATATTATGTCAGCGACGGCATTGCGGAGAACGTGAAAGGTTCACCAAGTTATATGAATGGCGTCGGATTGGTGCTGGGATGGAGGTATTTCTGGGATTTTTAGCAGTCACTATATTCGGAAAAGTTGGTGGGCCCGCTCGGACTCGAACCGAGGACCAATGGATTATGAGTCCACTGCTCTAACCAACTGAGCTACAGGCCCGCCTGGA
>JAOUGF010000102.1 GCA_029857925.1 Gammaproteobacteria bacterium | reverse complement strand
TAGAAACAAATAAAATATTAATAAATTTTGCAGACACCCAATGGGTGAGAGCGCTATGCCGCAGATTGCACGCTTTACCGCACGCTAAAGCGCA
Source organism: Gammaproteobacteria bacterium (assembly GCA_029857925.1). Taxonomy (GTDB): domain Bacteria; phylum Pseudomonadota; class Gammaproteobacteria; order S012-40; family S012-40; genus CAKKRP01. The sequence goes on along the minus strand of JAOUGF010000102.1, from coordinate 7,122 downwards.
CACTCCACGGCATCCAACCGCCGTTTCCAGGTTAAACGGTTGATTCTAGTTAAAACTGCGCCAGCAGCCTTAAACCCGCGTAATGAAACCATGCAAAATTATATACACGATCAACATCAGCGCCGCCTTCCACGGTGCGATACCCGGCGCCCAATTGCCAGGTATTGTTAAGGCGGTAATGAACAAATAATCCGAAATCTTCCGCTCGACCATAGGGCGACCACGCGGCATCGAGGTCCATGGTGATGTTCCAGTCGGATGTGATGTGCTTTTCGGCGGCTAAATGTAGCAACGGCACAAATCCGATATTGGGATAGCTACTCCTAGTATTCCCTTGTGTCAGTGCGATTTCCGCGTCGCGTATCTTCGCGGTAAAACCTGCGTCCCATGACCAAGACGCGTCTTCAAAAAAGCGATACGCGTAACTTAGTCGGTATGAATTGAACTGATAGCGATAGGTGGTATCGGTGTTTGCCGAAAAGGTATTGCCATGGTAGACAACCGGTTTGTCTAAGCGCCCAATCTGCTCGACCGCGAAGGGCGCGATCAATAACCGCACGCGGTGACGGTCGTTAATCGCATATTTGCCCTCCATGCGCCAATAGGGCAATGGGCCTTTGCCTATCGCGTCTATCAACGAAAATCGCGTACCGGTGTCCGGTGGAATTTGCACGTCGCTTTTAGTTTGATACAGCGCGCCGCCTTCCAGTGTGAAAAGCCAATTCGCAGCGGTTGCGGAAATGGGGTTGAAAATGAGTAACGTCAACAAGAGCCGATATCCTTTCATAAAAATCTCCATATCGAAAGTAACGCAGCGACGCCGACTTGAACGGATCGGCCATCAATTTTCATTGTATATGATTTATTGCTAGGCGCCACAAAATAACCTGCAGACGCGGTATTGTTAGAATGGCATCGGATATTTCCGCCGTATCGCCTCGATACCGTCGGTCACTTCTTTCGATAATTTCAAGTCCATCGCGGCGATGTTGGATTTCAGTTGCGCCAGCGTGGTCGCGCCGATCAGCGTGGACGTGACGAAGGGTTTTTCATTTACAAATGCGATGGCCATTTGACAAATGTCCAGATCGTGGCGTTTCGCCAGTGCGATATATTCGAGAATGGCCGCATCTGTGGTCGGACTGATGCGATGTTCGGGGCGGGTCTCGATCGTCAAACGTGCGCCTGCGGGTCGTGCGCCGTTGAGGTATTTTCCGCTCAACATGCCGCGACACAACGGCGACCACGCCAATAGCCCACACTGTTCATTGAGGCTGATTTCGCTGAGGTCGGGCTCGAAGTGACGGCACAATAGCGAAAACTCGTTTTGTATCGAAACGGCGCGCGGTAACGCATGGTGCTCGGCGAGTTCCAACCATTTGGTGATCCCCCACGCGGTCTCGTTAGATAGCCCAAAATGGCGGACCTTGCCCGCCTTTATTAAGTTTTGCAGTGTGTGTAAAACCTCCAAAAAATTGTCAGTTTGTTGTCGCACGTCGAAACGTGGCGCATAATTCCAGGTACTGCCGAAATGATAAGAACCGCGATTAGGCCAATGCAGTTGATAGACGTCGATATAATCGGTTTGCAGGCGTTTAAGGCTGTCTTCCAACGCCGACAGAATATTTTTTTTGTTAATGATTTCGCCGTTGCGCAACCAACCGAATCCCGGGCCAGTGATTTTGGTCGCCAGAATTACCTTGTCGCGTGTTCTGCGTGACGCGAACCAGTGGCCGATGATGGTCTCGGTGGTGCCATAGGTCAGCTCGGTAGGCGGAATCGCATACATCTCTGCGGTATCGAAGAAATTGATGCCGCACGACAACGCGTAGTCCATCTGCTCGAAACCTTCTGCCTGGGTATTTTGTTTGCCCCAGGTCATGGTGCCGAGGCCGATCACGCTGATGTTTAGGTCGGTACGACCGAGTTTGCGATATTCCATGTTGATTTTTCCGCCGTTGTTTGGCCCAATTAATCGATCGATATGCTATTTATCGTAACATAGGCTAATGACAAAGCGAACAGGCGCGAAGTTAGCCCCTTGCGGCGTTAGGGCTTGCCACTTTGCCCTAAGATGCCGTATTCTTACGCAGAAAATATCATAAAATTCTCGATGTTTTGTGGATTTGACGTAAGGGAACCTCTAATAATTCGATCAGGGGATGCAGCGCTAGGCGGAAAGGGGCGAAAAAGCGCAGTTTACACGTTGCCTCAAAGGCCTGGCGTATCTGAGTTTTTTTGACCCTTTTCAACGACGCGATGCGCCGCTCAGCGAATTTTTAGAGGTTCCCGTAATTGATAAGTTTGCTATGCAAAAGACCGGCTTAGGAATTACCTTTCGATTTCTTTATGCTTCTAGCGATTGCCGTCATTTGAATCGAAAAACTTGATGAAATCACAACCCTATGACGACCTCCCCGATGTACGCGACGGGCTCACGCGCAAAGAGCGCATCGTATTATATTGCCTGCATCAAGCGCAAAAAGAACGCAATGGACGCAATGTGCCTACGGCGATGCTCTATGGTCGCGTGGTAGAATTTATTAATATGGACGTGAATGAATTGCAGACCATTTTGCAGAGATTGATGACGCCGCCTAAATCAGGCGGATAAATGCGTTTACGATTCTCTTAACAGTCGAGCGGGTATTTCAATATTGAGTTACCGAAAATTGACGAGTATGGATAGGTTGTTGATATGAATGAACTCATTCCGTACCCCATACAATGCCCCTATTGCGGTGAAATCATCGACATCCTGTTGGACGGATCGGTGGAACAACAGGCGTATATCGAAGATTGTCAGGTGTGTTGCCGACCCATACAACTCCATGTCGAAATCGACCATGAGGGTGGCGCCTATGTGCAGGTGGCCAGTGAAGATGAGTCTTAAAGAGGGTCATTCGGTGTTGGACGGCAACACCTTAGCATAAGTAGTATACTCCTAAATCTTGCTTAAAAATAACCGCTTAACACCAAGATGCCTGATCAAATGGTTGTTTCATTATTTCTAGCACATTTGCCTCGATTATGCGGTAGCCTACGTTGCCATAGAGTTTTTGGCGCCCCTCGTTGAGGATGTACGTGGGGCTGCCTTCGACCTTGAATTCATCGCGCAATTCGATATCGCAAAATTGCGCGGCCATGGCCTCACCATTGTGCATTTGTTCCAGCACGCGTTCTAATGGCAGTTGTAGATCGGCGGCGATGGCCATCTGCTCGTCTTGCCGCCCTACATCGCGAGCGTCACGGAAAAATGCCAAACGTGTGCGCCAAGCGGCCTCTTCAAATCGAGTTTTATGATTGAATTCGGCGTGGCGCTCGTCGTCGATGATACGTTTTTTCTCTAATAGCTGAACAGATTTTAAAAACATGTGCGCACTTGCGGACGTTTTCGGGGTGTTCACTGCCCACACGTTTGGGTTGATTTCCACATGCGGAAAGCGTTGACACACCTCGCGCGTGTGTTGGCAGAATCCACCAAAACTGCCTTTGGTTTTCCAGCCGTCGCCGATACGGCGTTCGGTGCATCCGAAGATCGGTAAAAAGTGATAACTGATATCTATTTGCGAACCGAAGTTTTTCATAAGTTCGTCCAGCCGTATCTGCGCGGTGTAGGCCCACACACATAAAACGTCGGTGAAATAATGTAGGCGAATGCGGGGGGTGTCGGACATGTTCGCGTCTCCTGGCAGGGGGCTTGGCGTAAAACTATATCACTATGCAGGTGGCCCGTCAGCGTAAGCGAGGCTAATGGCCACCGCCGTCGTATCTAAACGAGTGCTCGGTGTGCATTGAAGGCTAAAATTGATTCAAATAAGCACTAAAATAGTGGTATCGCCTTTCGCGTCAACTACAACACGTATTATATGCTTGGGTCGCGTGGTCGTTGATGGTACCTCGACCGCCTCTCGCAACCCAATGCATTACCATTTCGGTGCGCAATAAAGGATGCGGAATGCGCGCATGCCGCATACGGCAACTTGATAGACTCTAATGGGCAGGTGGCGGTTTTTTCGCGTGCAACGCACGTTATCGATCTGGTGCAAGGTGCTGAACGCCCCGTGCAAACCCATCGCTATCTCTACGACGGAAGTGGGCCGGTGTCGTTGAAGGATAAGGGCTGTGGTGGGGGATAGGTTGTTATTGTGCGCCAAACGCTTGGCCCCTGTCGATTGCATGATAGGGGCATTGAAAAGTGTGATGATTCTCAATTTCGATAGTTTAATAGGCGGGCAAGCGCTTCGCTTTTGATCTGAAATTTTTTTTAAAAAAAAGGTGCTTGCCGGGAATAAAACGTCATTATAAGATGTTTGCCACTTCACAGGCACCTGAGGCCGGGTCGGTGATGGCGCGCTGAGCGCGGTCGCCCTACGTTCTCTTGTGTAATAGTTGTTGCGCGGAATGCTGCGCGTCTTCCGTTTCTACTTAACATTTTTGATTATCGAAGGAGGTTGTTCATGAATAAAATCGGGTCCATTTTGGGTCTGTCCATCGCTACAATGGTCGTTGCGTTACCGGCGTCCGCCGACAACGATCCAAAGAAAGTTGCGATCAAGGCGCGCCAAGGTGAAATGAGTATCCGCGTGTTCAATGCGGGTCCGTTGTTCGCGATGTCTAAAGGTGACATGCCCTACGATGCGCAGTTGGCGGAAAAATTGGCCAATAATCTGAAGGTGTTGTTGAGCCTGGATAACGGCCGCGCGTGGATGCCGGGCACCTCCACAGACGAATATGCGAACGACACCAAGGCGTTGCCGAAGATCTGGGAAAAAGACTCCAAGATCGGTGATGCCGCTAAGAAATACAAAGAAGCCGTGACCGCGCTCGCGGGTGATGCGGGGAAAGGTTTGGATGCGTTGAAGGCAAAGGCCAAGGACCTGGGCGAGGCCTGCAAAGGCTGTCATGACGACTTCCGCAAGAAAGAAAAGAACTAAATTAATTCGCCACGTTGAAAGCGATGCAGCGAGTAAAAATTTGGGACCCGGTGACACGTTTGTGGCACTGGGTTCTTGTTGTCAACATGGGACTATGCTGGGCGTTCGGCGAGTTCATGTCGCTCGATACCGTGCGCTGGCATTTCTATTTAGGTTACGTGATCCTTGGGTTGATGGTATTTCGGCTGGTCTGGGGGTTGATCGGGCCCGCACCGATACGACTGAGTCATTTATTCCCACGTCCTTCTGCGTTGTTGCAATATCTTAAAACGCTGGCCTCGCGCGAACCCAGTGGCACACCAGGCCATAATCCACTCGGCGCGCTTTCCGTCGTCGCGATTCTCGCCGTAACGATCAGTCTAACAAGCACCGGGCTGTTCATCGCTACCGACGACTTCGACGAATATGGCCCATTGAATCGCTATGTATCCGACGCTATCGCAGGCAAGTTTAATTTTTGGCACGATATACTGGCCGACGCCATCCTCACATTGGTGGCATTACATGTGACCGCATTGCTTTTTTATTTAATCTGGAAAAAGGAAAATCTGATCCGCCCGATGATTACCGGTTGGAAATGGGTGCGGCGCGACTAGTCGAGGGTGTTTGGCGACACGCTGTACGCGATCGTTTATGATCTTTCTTGTCGTGTGTTGATATCATTCTACGGTAAATAATTTTTCGCGAGCGACAATGCGATTCGTTCTGAACGAAAAACCGGGGCGCTCGGTTATATCAGGATATATTCAGCTACTACGCCACCCACTTTGGATACAACGGCGGGTGATACCACCCGCGTGATGCATAAGATTATGCGGGCAAAATTTTGTGTTTACCTCCCCCGCTAGTGGCGACATGATGACCCGATAAATGATACACTCAAAAGTGCTGTTTTAATTTGCCAAGCCGGTATCACCATGCCCAAGAAACCAGCCAAGCCTAAAGCCGTTCCACCTGCACCGGTGGTACTAAAACCACCTAGGCGCGCAAAAAATAAATTACCCTCTGGTAAGTCGGTGCCCGTGGCCGGTTGCGCGCCGTTACCACCGGAAGATGCGGCTGCTCAGGGCATGGTCTTGCCGGTGGTAGGTGTGGGGGCGTCGGCGGGCGGCCTGGAGGCCTTCACCCAATTATTGCAGCACCTGCCCATCGACAGCGGTATGGCCTTTGTGCTGGTGCAACACCTGCACCCGGAATACGAAAGCGCGTTGACCGAAATATTGTCACGCGTCACCTCCATGCCGGTCGCCGAGGTTGTGGACGGCATGGTGATCGAACCAAACCATGTCTATGTGATCCCACCGAATACCTACCTTGCCGTTTTGCATGGGGTGTTGCATTTGGTGCCGCGTACTTCGATTGCCGGACAAAATCTTCCCATCGATTATTTTTTGCGTTCACTCGCCGACGATCAAGGCAGTAAGGCGATAGGTGTAATCCTGTCTGGCACCGCCTCTGACGGCGTGCTGGGTCTCAAGGCGATCAAAGGCGAGGGTGGCATCACGTTCGCGCAAGATGAGAAAACTGCGAAATATAACGGCATGCCGCACAGTGCGATCGCCGCCGGTTGCGTCGATTTTATCCTGTCACCTGAAAAAATCGCGGCCGAACTGGCGCGCATCTCACGCCACCCCTTCGTATTACGTGGCGCGGTGGAGGGGCTTAAGCAAACACCGGACTGGGTAGATGCACTGCCGACGGGCGCCGATGATCTCAATAAAATTTTCCTGGTGCTGCGCCGGTTTAGCGGCAACGATTTCACTTATTACAAACGCACCACGACCCAGCGCCGCATCAAACGCCGCATGTTGCTGCATAAACTTGAGCGATTAAAGGACTACGTGCGCTATTTACACGATCACCCGAATGAGGTGCGTGAACTGTTCCATGATTTACTCATCAACGTCACCAGTTTCTTTCGCGATCCTGAGGCTTTTGTCGCGCTCAAGGAGGTCGTGTTTCCCGCCGTGTTGAACAGACCGGCGGAAACACCGGTGCGTTTATGGGTGCCCGGATGCGCAAGCGGTGAGGAGGCCTATTCCATTGCGATCGCGCTACTCGAACACCTCGGGGATCGCGGTGGCATTACGCCGGTGCAGATATTCGCGACCGACATCGACGAGGATGCGATCGAAAAGGCGCGCACAGGCGTTTATCCTGAGAATATCGCACAAGACGTCAGCCC
>JAOUGF010000101.1 GCA_029857925.1 Gammaproteobacteria bacterium | reverse complement strand
CCAGCCGCCGCCGCCAAAACCACCGCCCCAGCCCCCGCGACCACCGCCACCGCGCCCGGTCAATTCGCCGCTGAAAATACGCAGAATGATGAATACAACGATCAAAAACACCAACAACAGCGATCCACGGCCTTGCTCCTTGGCAGCAGCTTTTGGGTGGGCACGCGCAAATTCTTCGGGATTAGAGACGGCCTGCACCAAGGCCTCGACACCGGCGAGGATGCCGCGCGGAAAGTCACCCTGCTTAAACGCCGGGACTATGTGGGTTTCGATAATCGCGCGGGTATACGCGTCGGTCAGCACGCCTTCCAGCCCGTAACCGACCTCGATGCGCACCGCGTGTTCTTGCGGGGCGACGATTAAAAGCGCGCCGTTATTTTTGCCCTTTTCACCTATGCCCCATTGCCGACCGAGTTGATAACCGTAATCGGCGATGTCATAACCTTCTAACGAGGCGAGCGTTACCACTACGACTTGGGCGCCGTTGGCCTGCTCGAGTTGTGCGAGACGTTGTGTTAATTGCTGTTGAACCGGCGTGGGTAAAATGTTCGCCTGATCGACCACGCGCCCACTGAGGGCGGGAAATTGCGGCGGGGCGGCAAACGCCAGGGTGGCGGCCCACAGGCCCCACCCCAACACCACTGCCCGTTGCCACATCAAAACTTCACCTTAGGTGCCTCTTTCGCGCTTTCGGCGACCGTGAAATTTTCTTTCACTTCGGCATCGGAATACATGATCGCGCGCCAGATGCGGCCGGGGAAGGTACGGATCTCGGTGTTATAGCGTTGCACCGACTCGATGTAATCCTTGCGCGCGACGGCAATACGGTTTTCGGTGCCTTCCAATTGCGATTGTAAGGACAAGAAATTCTGGTCCGCCTTCAGATTCGGATATTGTTCGGCGACGACCATCAACCGCGACAACGCGCCGCTGAGTTCGGTTTGGTGCGACTGAAAGGCCTTAAACGCGGCCGGATTGGTCAGGATATCCTTAGGAATTTGCATCTGCCCGACCTTCGCGCGCGCCTCGGTAACGGCAGTCAACGTGTCTTTTTCGTGAGCGGCGTAACCCTTCACGGTTTCCACCAGATTGGGCACCAAATCGGCACGCCGTTGATATTGATTCAGCACCTGGCTCCACGCGCCTTTCACGGCCTCGTCATAGGTCGGTATATTGTTGATGCCACAGCCGTTAAGCCCCAACAACACGAGGGCAAACACCCCGCCTTTCCAATTCAACATGCCGGTCATATCTGTATCCTTGCCCTGCGTAAAGATTAATGAATGTGGCCGCACGACGGCAGATTCAAGTGCCATCGCGCGTCAATCCCCGTTTTTTTGATTTTCCAATAACACATCTTTTGCGCTATTGATACGCGCGGCCAATGCATCGGAGCCGCCGCGATCGGGGTGAAATTTCTGCATCAAACGACGATGCGCCTCGATGATCTGCGCGCGATTAGCGCCGTTTTTCAGCCCCAATGTCTCTAAGGCCTCGGCCCGCGACATCGGCGCTTGTTCAGAATTTTGCTGCGCATCGGTTTTGCGGGGGTGGCGCGCGCGCCAACTGGAATAGAGCCACTGCATCATGCTCAATACGCCCAACGCGGCGGCGGCCTGCCACGGCAGTCGCCCGGTGAGCGTTAGGAAGATCACCAGACCGACCATCCCTAACCAAAATACCCACAGCGCGAGGTCATGCCTCGCCTCCGGTGATAGACGCGCCATTGCCAAAATGAGGACGCCCAGCGTCAAGCCCAACAAACCTAAAACGAGTAGTATGTGCACATTAGCCTCGTCGGTGAAGGCGCGATTATAGCCGGTTTGAGGGGGTAGCGCATAAGAGAACGCAATGCAACCATATTACAAAACCCTGACATTGTACTTCTGCGGCGCCTATTATACGGTGACCTCGCCGACTTGGTGATGATCACACAAAAAAAATCCTTATACTCCCCTGTCGCTAAAAAGATACAGTCTAACCCTGCACCGTTAACCGCATGACTCTTGCCGGGTATTTGTTCTACAATAGACGCACATTCTTCACCCAGTAGTGTGCCATGAGCAAGCAAACCACCACGCAAGCGGCGCAGGCCGATGTCTATGCCCTGTTCCAAGAATCCGTTCAAGACCCTGACTTTGAAGTGGATTTCATCGAGACGCAGTTTCGTGCGTTGCGCGGGCGCGAACCGCACGTTTTGCGCGAAGATTTTTGCGGCACGGCGGCGTTGTCAGCGCAATGGGGCCGACGCGCATTAGATGCAGCGGCGCATGGCGTCGATACGCGCGGCGACATGTTGGAGTGGGGCCAGGCGCACAACCTGACGGAACCGGCGTTGGCTAAACGTGTGCAATTGCATCGCGGCGATGTCGCGAACACCGCAACGCCGACGGCAGACGTCATCACGGCATTGAATTTCGCGTACAGCCAATACAAAACACGCGCGGCATTGCGCGACTATTTCGCTGCGGCACGCAGCCGCCTGAATTCCGACGGCCTGATGGTGCTGGACGCGTTTGGTGGCAGTGAAGTGATGGGGCATACGATGGATGAAACCGAGATGCCCGACCATGACGCGGTATTCATCTGGGATCAAGAGCATTTTAATGTGATCACTCACGAATTGCTGGCGCACATCCATTTTGAATTCGCCGACGGTTCGGAGCTGGAAAAGGCGTTCACCTTTGATTGGCGCATCTGGACCTTGCCTGAATTACAGGAACTTTTACTGGAGGCCGGCTTCAAAAAAGTGCATGTGTATTGGGAGAAGTTTATTGACGCCCATGACTTGGATGACGAAGACGAGGACGAAGACGAAGCGCTCGACGATGAAGATTTGGAGGAGGATGACGAGGATGAAGAGTTTGACGAAGACGATGAATTCGACGAGCTTGACGACACCATTGAATCCATGCTCGACGACGAAGACGACGATCACGAAATGATAGGCACAGGCGAATACCACGCGCAGGTTGACGCGGAAAACCAGGAGTCCTGGGTTGCCTACATCATCGCCGAAGCCTGATTAATACACAGTCGATGAGCGATAAAATTGAAAAATCCGAGGCCGAATGGCGGGCACAGTTGACGGCCGAGCAGTTCGCCGTGTGCCGCCAAAAGGCCACCGAACGCCCTGGTAGCGGGCATTATTATCGCCATCATGAACACGGCAACTATCTATGCCTATGCTGCGGCGCGCCGTTGTTCAGTTCAGACACAAAATATGATTCCGGTTCCGGATGGCCCAGTTTTTGGAAACCGATTAACGATGAAGCCGTTGCGACGCACATCGATGTGGGCCACGGGATGCGGCGTGTAGAAATTGTCTGTCGGCGCTGCAGCTCACACTTAGGGCATGTATTTGACGATGGCCCGCAACCGACCGGTTTACGTTATTGCGTTAATTCAATCTCATTGCAGTTTGCGCCATCGGGCGATAAGCAGTAAGGGAAGACGATCAACACCTAGTCCGGGCACAGGGCCTGGATCAACTAAATACAGAGAGGGGGGCGCGTGGACGCCTATTTGGAACGCTTTGCTGAAATCCCGGTCTTGATGTATCGCCGAGTCTCCGCCAAGCCCTTGCTCAATTCCAAGCTCAAGCTCTACATCACCACGGCCAATCTAGAACGCCAAATAAAATTTCTGCTTAAACGCGGTTATACGCCGATCACGTTTCGCGATTTACTCCGCAGCGAAACACCCAAAAAACCGATCTTTTTAACCTTTGACGGCGGCTACGACGACAACCACCGCAACCTGCTATATTTATTACAGCAATTTCGCATCAAGGCCACCGTATTTGTCATCGGCGATCGCAGCCTTGCCAAAAACACCTGGGAAATACAAGAAGGCGAGCCCGAGGCGCGATTCATGACCAACGCGCAATTGATCGAATGCCATCGCAGCGGCCTGATCGAAATCGGTTCGCAAGGCATGCGTTACACCCATTTACCGCGTATCGCGCCGGAAGAATTGGAGGAAGAAATGACCCTTTCCAAACACAACATAGAAAAGGTGTTAGACGCCGAGGTGCTGTCGTTTTCTTACCCCTATGGCGATTTTGGCAACCGCGAAGTCGAGGCCGCACGCACTGCAGGCTATAAATTCGCCGTAGGCGGCACCGGCGGCCCGCGCAAATTCGCGGACGACCTGTTGCGGATACGCCGTATCCCGATCGCACCGACCGAGACACGTTGGCAATTCTTCAAAAAGACCTCGGGATTTTACCTACGTTATTGCGATTTTCGCGGGCGGGACGAGTGAGCCGCCGATGTCGCGCAAACCCGAGACTAGCGCCTTTTTAACCGCCTTTCACGGCACGTTTAAAGGGTTGCTGCAATGGGACGACCTCGACCGATTTTGGGCGGTGGTACAGGCACAGGCGGGGGCGGGTTGGCATATCTACGCGGTTGGCGAAACACCCCCTAAAACACCCGCAACGGCCGATGCTGTGAAAAACTTTATTCATGAAATCAATATGTTGCTGCGCCGCGATCATCATGAAGACATCTGCGGTATTGTGTACGCGGACAGCCTCACTGATCCGACTCTGATTAAAATCTACGACCCACATAACCTCGGTGTCGCCTGCGGTTATAGCGACCATCCGCCGTTGCCGGGATGGGTCATGAGCGTGCTATTGCCGTCATCACTACAAGGTCAAAACACACCCCCACAGGCACGGCGACGCTGGTGGCAGCGGTTGTGGGCCACACACTGAGCACGTATACGACCCGACGGGTTTATAATGGCTCTAGGCGTATGCATGCCTCACTGCATGCGCGTGCGCACGCCGTCCCCTGTCTTCTACACCGTCGCCTTTTCTGCGCATAATCGTCTGCACGATCAACAGGTTAACGAATTATGTGCGAACCCAGCTGCACGCCACTATGAATTCCTGTATAATGGCCCGCCTTTTGCCCTGCCGCAGTAAAGACCCCGTCGTTACCGGCCCCCATGAACGTCACAAACGAGTTTCACCATGAACGATATTCAGAATTTGCGTAACATCGCGATCATCGCACACGTTGACCATGGCAAGACCACCCTGGTTGACCAACTATTACGGCAATCCGGCACGCTGAATGCGCGCGTCGATACCGGCGAACGTGTGATGGACTCCAACGACCTCGAACGCGAGCGCGGCATTACCATTTTGGCGAAAAACACCGCCATCCGTTGGAAAGATTACCGCATCAATATCGTTGACACCCCCGGACACGCTGACTTCGGCGGCGAGGTGGAACGCGTGTTGTCGATGGTGGACTGCGTATGTCTGTTGGTAGACGCGGTGGACGGCCCGATGCCGCAAACCCGCTTTGTGACACAAAAGGCGTTGGCGATGGGTTTCCGCCCTATTGTTGTCATCAATAAGGTCGATCGCCCCGGCGCGCGTCCGGAATGGGTGCTGGATCAGACGTTTGATTTGTTCGACCGCTTGGGTGCGACCGACGAACAGCTCGACTTCCCCGTGGTGTACGCGTCGGCGCTGCAAGGCTATGCCGGTTTAGACCCCAGCGTGCGTTCGGGCACGATGGAACCGTTGTTTGAATCTATCGTCAAGAACGTGAGCCCGCCTAAGGTCGATCCGAACGGCCCGTTCCAGATGCAGGTCAGCGCGCTGTCCTACAGCTCTTATGTCGGCGTTATCGGCATCGGCCGCATCACGCGCGGCCGCGTCAAGACCAACAGCCCGGTGGTCGTGATCGACCGCCACGGTGCACGCCGCCAAGCACGCATTCTACAGATTTTCGGCTTTTTAGGCCTGGAACGCGTCGAGGTGCCGGATGCCCAAGCGGGCGACATCATCGCCTTTACCGGCGTCGCCGACCTCGGCATCTCCGACACCTTGTGCCACCCGGAAACCCCGGAGGCGTTGCCGCCGTTAAAGGTGGACGAACCCACCGTGAGCATGACCTTCCAGGTCAACACCTCACCGTTTGCCGGGCGCGACGGCAAATATGTCACGTCACGCCAAATCCGTGAACGTTTAGATCGCGAATTGGTGCATAACGTCGCATTGCGCGTCGAAGACGGCGATGACCCGGATAAATTCTTGGTCTCCGGCCGCGGCGAGCTGCACTTGGCGATCTTGATTGAAAACATGCGTCGCGAAGGCTATGAATTGGGCGTGTCACGTCCGCAAGTAATTTTCCGTGACATCGACGGTGTGCGCTGTGAACCCTATGAACAGCTCACCGTGGATACCGAAGAGGCCTATCAAGGATCGGTGATGGAAAAACTCGGCACACGCGGCGGCGAATTGAAAAACATGCTGCCCGACGGCAAGGGTCGTGTACGCCTGGACTATATCGTCCCGTCGCGCGGCCTGATCGGTTTTCGCACCGAATTTTTAACCGCGACCTCCGGCACGGGCTTGATGTACCACGTGTTTGACCACTACGGCCCGGTGAAAAAGGGTGAATTCGGTCAGCGCATCAACGGTGTGTTGATCAGCAACGGCATGGGCAAGGTGTTGGCGTATTCGTTGTTTACGCTGCAAGAACGCGGACGTTTGCTGGTCGGCCCCGGCGACGAGGTCTATGAAGGCATGGTCATCGGCATCCATTCACGCGAAAACGACCTGGTCGTCAACCCGCTAAAGGGTAAGCAATTGACCAATATGCGCGCCTCCGGCTCGGATGAAAACATCATCTTAACGCCGCCGATCCGTTACTCGTTGGAACAGGCCTTGGAATTCATTGATGACGATGAATTGGTCGAGGTCACACCGGCGGCGATCCGTGTGCGCAAAAAATTCCTGCAAGAAAACGACCGCAAACGCGCGTCTAAGTCGAGCGGTAACTAAACCAAGTCATTGCAAGGGCAACCACGCGGTTGCCCTTTTTTTAGAAAGGCCCTTATTTAATATTCCGTGTATTTTTTTGAACTACCGCGCACCCGGTCGGCGGGGTATTTTTGTTTGTTTAATTCGATTTTTTTTGCGGCCACCTGCAATAAATCGACATTCAGTTTATCCGCGACGCGGATCACGTATAAAAAAATATCCGCGATTTCCAATTCCACTTCCGCCAACTTTTCGGGCGGCAGATTCGCGCTTTGCGCCTCGGTCAGCCATTGAAAATGTTCGAGCAATTCCGCGGCCTCGGCGGCCAGCGCCATCGAAAGATTTTTCGGCGAATGAAATTGATCCCAGTCGCGATCACTGGCGAATTGCCGCAAGACGTGTTTTACGGTTTCAAGGTCTTTCATCGCCGCCTCCGCTGCGCTTAATCCG
>JAOUGF010000100.1 GCA_029857925.1 Gammaproteobacteria bacterium | reverse complement strand
TTTAATCTCGATGCCATCGGGGTTGTTCGAACCCACCCGATGCAACGCCACCAAATGCACAAACACCGCGCCGATCAACAACAACGGCACGGCGATCACATGAAATGAAAAAAAGCGATTTAACGTTGCGTCGGACACGACGAAGTCGCCGCGTATCCACTGCGCCAACGCATCACCGACCACCGGCACCGCGCCGAACAACGAGATGATGACCTGTGCGCCCCAATACGACATCTGGCCCCACGGCAGCAAATAGCCCAAAAACGCCTCGGCCATCAACAATACAAACAGGCCCATGCCGATCAACCACAACAATTCGCGCGGCTTTTGATAAGAGCCGTAGAGCAGCGCGCGAAACATATGCAAATAGATCACGATAAAGAAAAATGATGCGCCGGTGGAGTGCAAATAACGGATCAACCAACCCCAGCTGACGTCGCGCATGATGTATTCGACAGACGCAAACGCCGTTTCGGCGGTGGGTTTGTAGTGCATCGCGAGAAAAATACCGGAGAGGATTTGGATGACCAGCATCAACAGCGCCAGCGAGCCGAAAAAATACCAAAAGTTAAAATTTTTCGGCGTGTAGTATTGGCCTAAGTGCTCGTTCCACGTCTTGACCAGCGGGAAACGATCATCGACCCATTCGACGACGGCGGTGAACACCTTGTTCATTATGCAGTCTCCGTGTTCAGGCCGATGACCACGCGCGTGTCGTTGACGAACTTATAAGGGGGCACCTGCAAATTCAGCGGCGCGGGCACGCCGGCATACACGCGGCCTGCCAGGTCGTAACGAGAGCCATGGCAGGGACAAAAAAAGCCGCCGTTCCAGTCCGCACCTATGTCGGGCGCCGCAACCTCGGGGCGGAAGGTCGGCGCGCAGCCCAGATGGGTGCATATGCCAACCACGATCAGAAACTCCGGGCGCTGCGAACGGTATTCGTTTTGCGCAAAGGGCGGTTGTTGCGAATTGGCGGTGGATTCCGGGTCGCGCAAATTCGGGGCGTTTTTGGCGAGGTTGGCCAGCATTTCAGGGGTGCGATGGACGATCCACACCGGCTTGCCGCGCCATTCGACCGTCATTAATTGACCCGGTTGCAAGGCCTTCAGCTCGACCTCGACCGGGGCGCCCGCGGCCTGCGCGCGTTCGCTGGGCAACATGGATTCCACCAAAGGACGCGCCAACATGACGACCCCGGCCCCACCCACGACGGTGGCGGCGGCGATCAGTGTGCGGCGTTTTTTCTCGTCGATCTCGTCCGTGGAAAAGGATTGGTCTGCCATAATGTGTGCCTCTGTTGACGGTCTGCGACTGAGGTTCGCGCCGGTAAACGTGGGGTGTGTCGGCGACGTGTTACCGCCGTCGTGTAGAGCCCGTGCCCTAGTCGCTTGCAAAAATCGTGTTTAAGTGGCCGGTAGCATAACAAAATAGGGGGGGCCGCAATAAATAAAACATTTGTATATTAGAATAAATTAAATTACTTAATTACCCACTATTTTACTTGTATTTAACCTAGAAACAGCCGTTGGATGCCGTGGAGTGTGCGCTCTGCCGTGCGCCGGGCAAGGCGCAAATCACTGCTAATGGAATACCTGCAACGCAGACTTGCGTGCGGCAAAGCGCCTTCCCCCTTTTGGGTGGATGTTGCATTTGCGATAATCTTAAAAATATCATAGTGTTAGTGTTACCTGTAGTGGTCAACTGCCGTTTCTAGGTTTAAGTGTGGGGTGGTTTTACCCAAAATAAGGCGCAAGGGTGCAATTTACATAGACCGCCACGCGATGTGTGGCGCTGTTAATGTGTGGCTCGCGGCAGGTTGGGTCGCTCTACACACCCAATGTGGGCGCGGATGAGTGAATGGCTGGTAGAACGATAGGTTAGGGCGCCGCCCATTCATCGATCACCAAGCGGGCCTCCAGGTCGGTGCGCGTCAGCACGAGCTTGGTGGGGCGTGTCCCCCCCGCGTCGTAACGGGTGTAGGCGATGTCCCAGCCATGTTGATGCAGGTGCGTAAGTCTGCCATGTGCGTCCCAACGGCCTTGAAAGTGCGCGTTCGGTTGCGGCAACGCGCGTAGCCAATAGCCCAGCGCCGACACCGGCAGTTGCCAGCCGACATACTGTGCCAACAACGCGTCAGCGTCATCGCCATAACGCAATTGGCCATCTTCAGTGCGTAGCTGCGCCCCTTGCGGGGAGGCCTCTAATTGCACGCCACCTTGGGCCCAGGGCGAGGTAATCAATAACGTGTAGCGGGGGCCTTGTTGACGCCAGACCAGCACGCCTTGTTCGTTTGTGTCGCCATAGCGCAGCGCAAAACGTCCGCTGGCCTGCCATTCGGGGAGGGCCCCCCAGGCGTCGCGGTTGGCCTGCCAGGCGGCGGGTTGCACCTGCCACACCTGGCAGGCAGAGCACAACGCGACCAGCGTTACACCTGCCCATCGCCATATCAAACGTGTTACGCCCACGTTGGGGTAGGCATTATTGCCCGTAACGCTGCATGACCTTCAGCAGGATCTCGTTGTCCCCGAAATTTTGGCGCGCGGTACGCCATACGTTGGTGGCCTCGTCCTTGCGACCGCTGGCCCATAAGACCTCGCCGAGATGGGCGGCGATTTCGCCGTCATTGGCCAACGCGATGGCCTTTTTGAGGTATTCCAATGCCTTGTCTTTGTTGCCGAGTCGATACTGTACCCAGCCCATGCTGTCTAAAAACGCCGGGTCATTGGGTTGCAGTTCCAGCGCACGGGAGACGTATTTGAGTGCCTCGGTATAGCGCGTGGTGCGATCCGCCAGCGTATAACCCAGCGCGTTGAGCACGGCGGCGTTGTCGGGCTCCAAGGCCAAGATCGCCTTTAGGTCGGCCTCCGCCATGTCGAGTTTATCCAAACGCTCGGCGACCAGCGCGCGGGCATAGAGGAGCTTCGTATCGTCTTTGTTGTCCGCGAGGCCTTTGCTGTAGACCTGTAGCGCGTCTTGCAGACGCTTGGCCTCGCGCAACAGGCCGCCTTCCGCCAAAATAATTTCGCGGCGTTCTTGCGGGTTGAACACTTGTATGAGGTGTAGGCGTTCGCGTGCGGCATCCACACCGTCACGGCGTTGCACGACGTTCGCGGCGCGCAATGCGGCGTCGAGGCGGAATTCCCCGGCTTGTACACGTTCGTACCAATTGATCGCATCGTCGAGTTTCTTGTTGTGATCGGCGATTTCGCCTAGATAAAACGCCGCGTGATCGGTGCGCTTGCCGAGTTCATAGAGTTGTGTAAAGTAGTTTTCCGCTTCTTTATAATCTTTATACTGCATCGACAAAATGCCCAACGCGTACAAGGCTTCCTCGTTTTCCGGCTGTTGCTTGGTGAGGATTTCATATTGCGCGCGGGCCTCTTCGAAGCGCCGCCCGTCGATTAGCATACGGGCATAATCAAATCGCACCACGGCCTCTTTTTCGTGACCTTGTAAATAGGCCTTTAAATAGGCGGTCGCCCCCTTCGTATCGCCCGTGGCATGCATCGCCCGCGCCTTTAGGCTGACGGCCTCCGGCCAATTGGGCTTGAGCTTCAACACCACCTCGACCTGCTGGCGCGCCTTTTCATCCTCCGAAGCCCACATATAGAGCGCCGCCAGACTGTAGGCGCCCTCTGCGTTGTCGGGGTAGGTCTTCACCAGGCGCTCCATCACGTTGACCGCCACCTGCTTATCCAATTCGCGACGCAATAGCGCGCCGATTTGATAAAAATTATCGGCCAAATCTTCTTTTTTACCCGCCAATACCGTTCCGAACGTCGCGACCGCCTTGTCTACGTCACCTTTGCGTAAATACAACACAGCGAGGATGCGACGGGCGTCATCTTGAGCGGGTTCTTGCTCGACCCAGACCTTGGCGGCGGCAAGGGCGGCATCGTAATTCCGCGCGAACATCGCGATCTGCACGGCGCGTTGGGCGGCGGCGGCGTCTTTGGTGGCCATCACCACCGCATTGTAGTTTTCCACCGCGATGGCCAATTCACCGCGTTGCAGCGCGATTTCAGCCACCAAGGATTGGAACATCAGCTTTTCAGTCGCGCTGGTAAAAGGGCTGTCGTTGGCGTGAGAAACGGCCTTTTTGGACGTCGCTTTTACAGGAACTTTTGTCTTATTATCAGCAACTTGCATTGAGTTGCAGGCCGTTGCCACGAGTAAACCCGCCAGCGCCAGCCAGGCGCGCGTCACGTGTTGCATTTTAATCTCCTGAAGTAGCGACTTCACATCGCCGTGTGCCTATAATACTCATAAATCAATGTATCGGCCAATCTGTACGATAGATAATCCGGTGCGCGTCACTTGTAATATGCGCGTTGATCGCGCAGAATGCTTTCTTTTTGGACCTAGCACATGATAGACATGCGGCTACTGGCCTTTGGAATTAATCATAAAACTGCACCCGTGGATATCCGGGAACGGGTAGCCTTTGCCCCGGATCGGCTGCCGGAGGCCTTGCGTTCGCTGACGGCGCGCCCGGGCGTCACCGAGGCCGCCATACTTTCGACCTGCAATCGCACCGAATTGTATTGCTTGGTGGATAACCCTGAGAGTCAGCAAGTCTTGGATTGGTTCACCGCCTATCACTCCCTGAACGCGCAACAAGTGTCTCCTTACACCTATGTCCACCCCGATTCCGCCGCAGTGCGCCATTTGCTGCGCGTGGCCAGCGGGTTGGATTCTCTCGTGCTGGGCGAACCGCAAATCCTGGGTCAGGTGAAGGTCGCCTATCAAGAGGCCGTCAAGGCCGGTACGTTGGGCGCGATCTTGAATCGCCTCTGCCAGCATACGTTTTCGGTGGCCAAGCAGGTGCGCACTGATACCGCGATCGGCGAAAGCCCGGTGTCGGTGGCGTTCGCGGCGGTCAGCTTAGCGAAACAGATTTTCAGCGACTTCCCGCGCCACACCGCGTTGCTGATCGGCGCGGGTGAAACGATAGAGCTCGCCGCGCGCCACATCAAAGAGGCGGGCATAGGGCGTATTATCATCGCCAACCGCACATTGGAGCGCGCGCAGAATCTGGCACAGGAGATCGGCGCCTACGCGATCTCGTTGGGTGAAATCCCCAATCATTTGGCAGAGGCCGATATCGTCATCTCTTCCACCGCCAGCCCGTTGCCGATCTTGGGTAAAGGCACCGTTGAAAGCGCGATACGCGCGCGCAAGCACAAACCGATGTTAATGGTCGATATCGCCGTGCCGCGCGACATCGAAAGCGAAGTAGGGCAGCTCGCCGACGTTTATTTATACACCGTCGATGACCTCGATCAAATCATCCAAGAAGGCCTGAAGTCTCGCCAAGAGGCCGCGGTGATGGCCGAGGATATTATCGACAGCCAAGTGCACACCTTCATGGGCTGGTTGCGCTCGCAAGCGGCGGTGGACGTGGTGCGTCAATATCGCGACCAAGTTGAGGCCTATAAAAACGATGAACTCAAAAAGGCGCTGAAGTTTTTACGTAACGGCATGCCCGCCGAGGAAGTGCTGCAACGCCTGGCCAATGGCCTCACCAATAAAATGTTACATGAACCTTCGGTAAATATCCGTCAGGCCGGTGTAGACGGTCGTACCGACCTGCTCGCCGCTGCACGCCACATACTCAATCTGAAAGACGCCGATCAATAAGTGAAAACGAGCATACTTGGCAAGCTGGAGAAGGTCTCCGAGCGCGCGCAGGAATTGAGCGCGTTGCTGGCCACCCCGGAAGTCGCGAACAATCAGCAAAAATTCCGTGATTACTCCGTCGAATATTCGCAAATCCTACCGGTTGCGGAATGCTTCGGGCGTTATCAACAAACCTTAGCGGACATCCAAGCGGCAACCGATATGCAAAAAGACAGCGACGCGGAAATGCGCGCGATGGCCGCCGATGAGGTTCGATTCGCCCAACAACGCCGCGACGCGTTAGAGCTCGAATTGCAAAAATTATTGATCCCGCCAGACCCTAACGACCAACGCAATATATTTTGGAAGTGCGCGCCGGGACCGGCGGCGACGAGGCGGCGATTTTCGCGGGCGATTTGTTCCGTATGTACAGCCGATACGCCGAACGCCAGGGCTGGCAGGTCGAAATCATCAGCGAAAGCCTGGGTGAGCACGGTGGCTACAAAGAAGTCATCGCGCGCATCATCGGGCGCGGGGTTTATTCACGTTTGAAATTTGAATCCGGCGGGCATCGCGTGCAGCGTGTGCCGGAGACCGAGGCCCAGGGGCGTATCCACACGTCTGCATGCACTGTGGCGGTCATGCCGGAATTGGACGAAGTCGAAAAATTTGATATCAATCCGGCCGATTTAAAGACCGACACGTTTCGTGCGTCCGGCGCCGGCGGCCAGCACGTGAACAAAACCGATTCTGCAATACGCATCACACACATACCTACCGGTATCATCGTCGAATGCCAGGATGAACGCTCGCAACACAAAAATCGTGCGCGTGCGATGAGTTTGTTGCAGGCGAAGTTGACGCAAATGGAGCGCGAAAAACAGGCGAAAGAACAGGCGCAGACGCGGCGCGATTTGATCGGCAGCGGTGACCGCTCGGAGCGCATACGCACCTATAATTTTCCGCAGGGCCGTTTGACCGATCATCGTATCAACTTGACGCTCTATCGACTAGAAGCGATCGTTGAAGGTGACTTGGACGCCGTGATTGATCCGCTCATCAACGAGCATCAAGCCGACTTGTTGGCCGCGCTCGCGGGCGACACGTAAACCCCGCGCCGATATTATATGCGTATCCCACGCATTTTTTCCCCGCAACCGCTACACACCGATCAGCTTGTTGAACTCGAAGCCAATGCCGCGCGACACCTGACGCGCGTATTGCGCTTACGGGTCGGTGACGAAGTGACGTTGTTCAACGGCGAAGGTGGCGAAAACGGGGCGAGGATAGACCGTATCGAACGCGAGCGTGTGTGGATGCGACTGGGGGTACACCGCGCGCGGGAGGTTGAATCGCCGTTGTCCATCATACTTGGCCAGGGTATCTCGCGCGGAGAACGCATGGATTACACCTTGCAAAAAGCGGTAGAGCTGGGGGTCGGCGAGATCTATCCGCTGGCCACCGAACGCAGTGTGGTTAGGCTCGCGGGGGAACGGGTGGATAAAAAAATAACTCATTGGCAGGGGGTGGTAAATTCCGCGTGTGAGCAAAGCGGGCGTAATCGCGTGCCTAAGGTGCATGCACCGTTGGCCTTGCCGCAATGGTTGACCACGATCTCCA
>JAOUGF010000099.1 GCA_029857925.1 Gammaproteobacteria bacterium | reverse complement strand
TGCCCCTGTTTTTTAAACTCCACGGCCTTCTCTTCCATGCCGCGTTCGCGCACATCCGCCGCGTCGCGGATGTCTTGCGTGATTTGCATAGAACAAAAATGCGGGCCGCACATCGAACAAAAATGCGCGGTTTTGTGTGCCTGTTTGGGCAGGGTTTGGTCGTGGAAGGACTGCGCGCGTTCGGGGTCTAGCCCTAAGCTGAATTGATCTTCCCAGCGGAATTCAAAGCGCGCCTTGGACATCGCGTCGTCGCGAATTTGCGCGCCGGGATGACCCTTGGCCAGATCCGCCGCGTGGGCCGCGATCTTGTAAGTGACGATGCCTTCGCGCACGTCGTTTTTATCCGGCAATCCCAGGTGTTCTTTCGGCGTGACATAACACAGCATCGCGGTGCCGTACCAACCTATCATCGCCGCACCGATCGCCGAGGTGATGTGGTCGTAGCCAGGTGCGATGTCGGTAATCAATGGGCCTAAGGTATAAAACGGCGCCTCACCACACACCTCTAATTGTTTGTCCATGTTTTCCTTAATCATGTGCATGGGCACGTGACCGGGACCTTCGATCATAACTTGCACGTCGTGTTTCCACGCGATCTTGGTCAATTCACCCAAGGTCTCCAATTCGCCGAATTGCGCGGCATCATTCGCGTCGGCGATGGACCCGGGGCGCAGGCCGTCGCCCAGTGAAAACGATACGTCATACGCCTTCATGATGTCGCAAATCTCTTCGAAATGCGTGTATAAAAAATTTTCTTTGTGATGCGCCAAGCACCATTTTGCAAGGATGGAACCGCCGCGCGACACGATGCCGGTGGTGCGGCGCGCGGTCAACGGGATATAACGCAATAATACTCCCGCGTGTATCGTAAAATAATCGACGCCTTGCTCGGCCTGTTCGATCAAGGTGTCGCGATAGATCTCCCAGGTGAGGTCTTCGGCCTTGCCATCGACCTTTTCCAAGGCTTGATAAATCGGCACGGTGCCGATCGGCACCGGCGAATTGCGGATGATCCATTCGCGCGTTTCGTGGATGTTTTTTCCGGTCGATAAATCCATCACGGTGTCACCGCCCCAGCGTATCGACCAGGTCATCTTTTCCACTTCTTCGGCGATCGACGATGACAATGCGGAATTGCCGATGTTGGCGTTGATCTTGACCAGGAAATTACGGCCGATAATCATCGGCTCCAATTCGGTGTGATTGATATTTGCCGGGATGATCGCCCGCCCACGCGCGATTTCATCGCGCACGAATTCCGGCGTGATCGCCTTCGGCAGTCGCGCGCCGCAGGCGTCACCCGGGTGTTGGCGTGCGGCCTGTTCGCGGTACATCTCCAAACGCATATTTTCGCGGATCGCGACGTATTCCATCTCCGGCGTCACGATCCCTTTGCGCGCATAATGCATTTGCGTGACGTTGGCGCCTGCAAGCGCGCGGCGCGGTGTGCGTGGATGCGGGAAATGCAGCGGCGCGAGTGCCACATCGGCCAGGCGTAAGCGCCCAAACGCCGAACTCATTTGCGTTAATCGTTCGGTGTCTTGGCGTTCTTCTATCCAGGTCTTGCGCACCTCGGTCAGGCCGCGCGCGATGTCGATTTTTGCTTGCGGATCGGTATAAGGGCCCGACGTGTCATACACGGTGACGGCGGCGTTGGCCTCGCGCCCGTTGCGCGTTAAGGTGTCGGCGAGCGTGATCTCGCGCATCGGCACCTGTATGTCGGGGCGACTGCCCGGCACATAGATCTTGCGTGAATTCGGTAACGGCGTCACTGCGGTCGCGACGACCGTGGCGGATTGCGGGGTTAAAGATTCGGGTACGGCGCTCATGCGGTGGGCCTCAGCGGTATGGGGGACACAACGGGCGGGCAAGCGAGCGCGGGTGTAGCGCGCCACTTTCCTACGCCGGTGCGAGCCGGTTCAGGTTCAAAGGGTTTTTCTCAGCCTTGCCCTACCTAAAATGGTATGACGCAGGCACCCCTAGCAGCAATGTACAACATACCGAAGTCACAACAAAGTTTCAAGTATACCCGAGTAATTTTATAAGTTATTAGTGCGTATCTGCTAAAAGGTATTGCCTGTTCGCGATAAACCGCTTACTCTGATGCGTTCTTGAGGGGTTTAGAGGGGCTCTCTATAATGCATGGGAATTCTATGGGAAATGTGAATTTCGATCAAGCGCGCTTTAATATGGTAGAACAACAAATCCGCACCTGGGAGGTCTTTGACCAACGTGTGCTGGACGCGTTACACACGATACCGCGCGAATTGTTCGTCCCCGCGCAGATGCGCAATTTGGCATACGCCGATTTAAGCCTGCCGTTGGGTGGTGGTCAGTTCATGATGTCGCCGGCGCTGGCGGCAAAGATGCTTCAGGCATTGAACATCCAGGCAGAGGATTCTGTTTTAGAGATAGGCACAGGCAGTGGCTATTGCACGGCGCTGTTAGCACGCCTGTGCAAAGAATTGCGCAGCGTGGATTTGTCACCTGAGTTACTGAAACTCGCCATAGAGCGCCTGAAGAATCTCGGCATCAAAAACGTCACCCTTGAAGAGGCGGACGCCGCATCTCCGACATGGAATAACGAAGGCCCTTATGATGTGATCGCGCTTACCGGCTCGGTGCCGGTGCTGCCTGAACGCTTTAAGCATAGCTTGCGTGTCGGCGGCCGTTTATTCGCGGTCATCGGCGAAGAACCCGTGATGGAGGCCAAACTGATTACGCGTGTCGGCGAACGCGAATGGGTGGAAGAGGCGCTCTTTGAAACGGTGTTGGCGCCCTTGATGAATATCCGCAAACCACGACAATTCGCATTTTAACGAGGTCGTCGGATGCAAAGTGTCGGCGCGCGTCAACTGAAGATTTGGCTGGACACGCCAGACGTCCAATTACAATTATTGGATGTGCGCGAGGCGTGGGAATACGAGGTCTGCCATCTAGAGGGCGCGCTACATATCCCTATGGGGCAGATCACGACACAGTTACATCAGCTAGATCGCGGTTTACCTACGGTGGTAGTGTGCCACCATGGGGTGCGCAGCGCACAGGTCGCGATGTTTTTGGATAGACAAGGCTTTCAAACAATAAATTTACACGGGGGTATCGACGCATGGGCGCGCGAGGTTGATACGGGGATGACGTTGTATTGATGGCAAGGCCGCTCGGCGGTACAACGGGTCTGCACGGGTGTCGTAGTGAACAATTTCCATCGCGTTAGCATAGTGTTAGTCGCAGTCGTAAGCACCACGGGCGGCCTGTCCGCGCACGCCGAAAATTTGATGGACATCTTTAGGTTGGCCACCCAAAACGACCCGCAGTTGTTGGCGGCGCAGGCCGAGCGTGATATGCAATATCAAAACAAGCAACAGGCGGTCAGCGCGTTTTTACCGCGCATCACGTTCAACGCCGGTGGCACGCGCACCAAAAAAGATTACGAAGGTCAGCCCTATTCGTATCCGGTTTATCAATATATATCCCCCACGCAGACGATAGAAACCAATTATCGCGCCTATTGGGACCCCACCTATACGGCCTTATACAATACGCATTATCTCAATTTACAGCTTTATCAACCCATACTGGACATGGGCGTCATCGCAGGTTATCAACTCGCGAGTCACACGTTGTTGCACGCGGAATTGGCGTACCGCATCGCGCAACAAGACATGTTGATGCGGGTCGCGGACCGTTATTTATACACCTTGTTGGCGGGCAGCACTCTGCACCTCGCGCGCGCCGAAAAAAACGCGATCTCACTACAACTAGAAGCGTCCAAACATAAATATGACGTGGGACTGATCGCGGTCACCGATGTGCATGAAGTCAAGGCGCGCTATGATCACGCGATCGCGCAAGAGATCATGGCCGAAAACGCGCTGGCTGCGGCGCGCGAGGAATTACGTGAAATCACCGGCGTGTTGCACAATAGTCTGCTGGTGCTCAAACCCGACGCGCCGCTGATCCCCCCGTCGCCCACCAATATAGACACCTGGACGACCGCCGCGACGACCCAAAATCTACGCGTGCGCGCCACCGAACACGCACTCGAGGCGGCACAGATGGCGGTGCAACGTGAGCGTGCCGCCTATTACCCCACGTTGGGACTGACCGCGTCCATAGGCCGTACCGGCAGCGATCAGGCCTATGCGGGTTATAGCGCAACGGACACCGTTGTCGGGGTCGATTTTTCGATGAATTTATTTCAAGGGGGCTTCACCCATTCGCGCATCGTGCAGGCCCAGCGCAATGTCGATAAGACCCTGCAGGAATTAGAAAAACAACGCCGCGAGGCCTCCAAACTCACGCGCAATGCGTTTTTAGGTGTGTTGGCGGGTATCAGTCATGTAACGGCGTTGCGTCAGGCGGTACAATCCAATGAATCGGCGCACAAAAGCTCGATCGCCGGTTTTGAGGTGGGCGCCCGCACCTCGATCGAAGTGCTAAACGCCCAACAAGAACTCTACCGCTCGCAACGCGAGCATGCCTATGCGCGCATCGAATACATCCTGAACACGCTGCGCCTGAAGCTCAATGTCGGCATGCTGACCGTGGACGACTTGGAACAGATCAATGCCTGGTTAGGCTAAACCCGCCATCGTCGCTGTTTTGTGGTTGAAAATACACCTCCATCCACGGGATAATACGCAGTTCCAAAACAACGCTGCACAGGCCACCACCACCCACGGGTGATCACAAACATGCTGTTGATGATCGATAATTACGACTCCTTCACCTATAACCTGGTGCAATACCTCAGCGAATTGGGTGCGCAGGTGCAGGTCGTGCGCAATGACCAAATCGGCGTCGAGGATATCGCGCGCCTGGCGCCCAGCAAGATCGTGATCTCGCCTGGCCCGTGCACGCCGAGTGAGGCCGGTATTTCGGTTGCCACCATAGCGCGCTATGCGGGAAAGATTCCGATTTTGGGGGTATGCCTAGGCCACCAGAGCATAGGACAGGCGTTTGGCGGTAAGATCGTGCGCGCCAAGGCCATCATGCATGGCAAGACGTCGCAGGTGTATCACCGCAATAGCGGCGTGTTTTCGGGCCTGCCCAACCCGTTCCAGGCGACACGTTATCACTCGCTGGTCATTGAACAAGCCAGCCTGCCAGACTGCCTGGAAGTCACCGCGTGGACTGCGACCGCCGATGGCAAGATCGACGAGATCATGGGTGTGCGCCACAAGACCTATGCCGTCGAGGGCGTGCAATTCCACCCCGAATCCATACTCACCGAGCACGGCCACGCCCTGCTCGCCAACTTTTTGCGCGCCTGACGCGCGGAGCACACGACACCATGGATATGCAAGCAGCCATACGCGCCGTTACCGAAAACCGTAGCCTGAATCGCGACGAAATGAGCAAGGTTATGCGCCTGATTATGACCGGCGAGGCCACCCCCGCACAGATCGGAGGCTTTCTGATCGGGTTGCGCATGAAGGGCGAGACCGTCGATGAGATCGCCGCCGCCGCTGGCGTCATGCGCGATCTGGCGCAACGTGTCGAGGTTGCAGACGTGCCCAATTTGGTGGATACCTGCGGCACCGGCGGCGATAGCGCGCGCACCTTTAACATCTCCACCGCCGCCGCGATCGTCGCTGCAGCGGCCGGCGCGCATGTCGCCAAACACGGCAATCGGTCGGTCTCCAGCCGCTCGGGCAGTGCCGATGTGTTAGAGGCCTTGGGCGTGAAACTCGACCTGAACGCGGGACAAGTGGCGCATTGCATACGTGAAATCGGCATCGGTTTTATGTTCGCGCCGTCGCACCACGGTGCGATGAAACACGCGATCGGTCCGCGCCGCGAAATGGGCGTACGCACGGTATTCAACTTACTGGGCCCACTCACCAATCCCGCCCACGCACCCAACCAGGTGATAGGCGTGTTTGACAAAAAATGGGTGGAACCGATGGTGCGCGTGTTGCGCATGTTAGGCAGCCGACATGTATTGGTCGCGCATGCCGAAGACGGTATGGACGAGATCAGCATCGGCGGGCCCACGGTATTTTCTGAGTTGAAAGAAGGCAAGGTACACGGCTACACCATCACGCCTGAACAATTTGGCATCCCCCGCGGTGACATTAAAACCTTGGCCGTGGACAGCGCCGCGCAAAGCGCCGAGGTCATACGCCGTGTATTTGCGAACACGCCTGGCGCGGCGCGCGACATCGTGGCAATGAACGCTGGCGCGGCAATCTACGTCTCTGGATTGACACGTGACTTGCGCGGCGGCATCGCGAAGGCCTTTGAGGCGCTCGCGCACGGCGCGGCGCAGACCAAGCTGAACCGTTTAATCGAGATCTCGCATGCGTGCTGATGGCGCAACGTGGGGTAAAATATGATACCCGCCAGCCCTCCCGACATCTTAAAAAAAATTCTTGTCCGTAAGGGCGAAGAAATCGCCGCGCGTAGCGCGCGTATAAGCGTGCATACACTGCGCGATAACGCCAACATAGCGTCCCCGCCGCGCGATTTTGTAGGCGCGCTGCAGGCTAAAATAGCTGCGGGCTCATCCGCGGTCATCGCCGAGATCAAAAAGGCCTCTCCCAGCAAGGGCGTCATCCGCGCAGATTTTCACCCCGCCGACATCGCACGCAGCTATGCGCAAGGCGGCGCGGCGTGTTTGTCGGTGCTCACCGATGTGGATTTTTTTCAGGGCGCCGATGAATATCTGCAGCAGGCGCGCGCCGCGTGTGCGTTGCCGGTGCTGCGCAAAGATTTCGTGATCGACCCGTATCAAGTCTATGAGGCGCGTGCGTTGGGCGCCGATTGCATCTTATTGATCGTCGCCGCGTTAGGTGACGCGCAAATGCGGGAACTCGCCGCTCTCGCGTGGCAACTCGATATGGAGGTGTTGATTGAGGTGCATGACGCCGCCGAATTGGAACGCGCATTGGGCTTGGACGCGACGTTGATAGGCATCAATAATCGCAACCTGCGCACCTTCGAAACACGTTTGGAAACCACATTGGAATTATTACCGAGCATCCCAGCGGGCCGTT
This sequence comes from Gammaproteobacteria bacterium, assembly GCA_029857925.1. Lineage (GTDB taxonomy): Bacteria > Pseudomonadota > Gammaproteobacteria > S012-40 > S012-40 > CAKKRP01. The sequence continues at coordinate 267 of JAOUGF010000099.1, read as the reverse complement.
TGGTCGTCACCGAAAGCGCGATCCATACGCGGGCGGATGTCGCGTTGATGCGCAGCCACGGCGTGCACGCATTTCTGGTCGGCGAGGCGTTTATGAAGGCGCCGCAACCGGGGGAAAAATTGCACGAATTGTTTGCGTAGACGTGCCGCGTATTTCAGCCCTTAAAACCCTCCGGTGACGCGAGATACGCGAGTTCTTGCGGTGTGCTCACACGATTCAACATTGCGTTGCGATGGGGGAATCTACCAAACCGCAGCACGATGTCGC
>JAOUGF010000098.1 GCA_029857925.1 Gammaproteobacteria bacterium | reverse complement strand
AAGCAATTGACTGTGAATCATGCCGTCAATGTCATTGTCATCGACGACCAGCGTAAGTGCCATGCGCAAGGCCGCTCCATCTGAGTACATCCTTTTTCGGGTCAAACAGCTCAAACTTTAGGTATTTTCGCTCAATTGCCACGTATTCTGGCCGCTAATTGATGCTTGGAACTCCCTAAACGTCGGCGCGATGCGAGCATATCATTGGATTTACGCAATAGTATTTCTGGCATGCGACGCTGCACATGCCGAACTGCTCGTATTGGTCAGCGATTCCAAACCCTCAATGAGCCGTGTAGCACATGCGGTCGCAGACTTGCACGGCGTACAGACTGAAATCATCAACCTCGGTGGAGAACTGACCCACGCAGAGGGCATGGTGTCTAGACTCCGCGCTCGTGAGACAAAAAACATCGTAACGATAGGTTTGCTTGCATCCCAATTGGCGCGCCGGAATTTAGATAACAAGATCGTCGTCTTCTGCCAAGTGCTCAACTACGAACAATTCGATTTGGTGACTCCGTGGATGAAGGGTGTAAGCGCGCTACCCTCTGCAGACAGTCAATTTGCCGCGTGGAGAAAATTAGATCCTGCATTGCAGAGCGTCGGATTAATAACCGGGACACAAATGAATGAGCTCGTACACACATCACAAATTGCAGCGGAAAAATTGGCATTGAGACTTGAAAATAGGGTGGTTTCCTCCGGCCGTGAGGTGCCTAGCGCACTCAGTCAGCTAATTGGGAAAATTCAAGGCTTGTGGCTGGTACCTGACAGTTCAGTATTGTCCACTGAGGTGATACGCGACACCCTGACCATTGCGCTGCGCAATAACATTCAGGTGTTGGCATTCACCCCCGCGCTACTTAAAGAAGGCGCGCTGCTCAGCGCCACCGCCGATGAAGAGGATATTGCACGCGCAGTGTTGAGCCAATTCGAATCTCTGGAAAAAAAAGGGGCCTTTTCCCACAGTTCGGTCATCACCGTGGACAGGGCGAAAATTCAAATCAATGATAAGGCCGCCGCAAGATTCAACCTTAAAGTAACCGTGGAAGGTAACAGCCATGGCTCGTAGATTTTTTAAACTTACTCGTTCGCTTAGCCGATCACACCTCGCTAGCCGCGTCGTAAACCTGTTTCTAGTCTGGATACTCCTTGGTTACGGGGCTACCGTCGTGAGTCTGTGGTGGTTCACCCATTATATCATTGAGCAAGGTCTGAGCCGCCAAGCCACTCAATTTCTTCCTCGCTTCGACGAACTTGCAGTGCAATTCTATTTTGGCGATGTAGAGACCGCGATCCACCATGTGCGCGAGGAAGCGGATCGCTTTGCTGGGATCGGCTTTGTGCGTTATCTTGACGCAAATGGACAACGAATCATCGGAGAGTACCACAAGTCCAATATTGCCCCTCCGGTGGGGTCGCTGGACGTGGGTCTGCGCGCACGCGCCGAGGCCAACCCACCGCAGCCCTTGCATATTGAACGCACGTTGGGAATGGTAAGATATATTAGCGCAATCGCGCCGATTCGCACACATACTATGCAGCAAGATGATTTGCTGGACTTTGAAGACACAAGCAAATCAAACGAAACAACCCATACCATCGGTTGGATGGAAATCGGCATGGATCTTCAACCCGCGCTGACGATGGTCAGACGGGCGATTTCCTATATCGCGATATTGTTGCTCGTATTCGCGGCACTGGCCGTATATATTGGTCGCCGCAATATGCGCAATGCGTTACAACCGCTCGTAGAATTGGAAGCACCTTTAGGGTTGGTTGCACGTGGAGATTTTGATGTAACAGTCACCACGAGTTCTATCGATAGCGAAATCATCGCCATCAGCGATGCTATTAACGCGGCGATTTCCGGGGTTCGTCTGCGTGACCTGGAAAAAGAAGAAGCGGTACGCGGCCGTATCAGCGCGGAGGCTGCCAATCAAGCAAAAAGCATTTTTCTGGCAAGTGTCAGTCACGAAATTCGCACGCCGCTGAATGGGATTTTGGGTTTTTTAAGTCTAATGAACAAGACCCCGCTCGATGCGACACAACGAGAATACCTGAAAACGATAAATATCTCTGCACGTACGTTACTTTCGGTCATTAACGACGTCTTGGATTTTTCAAAAATGGAAGCGGGAAAACTCAACCTGGAAGAGATTGAGTTTGATCTTTGCGCCGCCGTAGAAAATGCAGTTACCTTGCATGCCGCCAATGCGGATAGCAAGGGTATAGATATCATTTTAACCTGCCCTCCTACGCCCCCGATATCGCTACGCGGTGACCCAGGGCGTATTACCCAAGTGGTTTCCAATCTAGTTGGAAACGCGGTCAAATTCACGGATCAGGGCAGCGTTACTGTACGCTTAGAAGCTTTGGAGAATGCCGGAAAATTTGACATATCCGTCAGCGTAAGTGACACCGGAATCGGCATGCCGTCTGAGGTGATCGAAAACCTCTTTCAACCGTTTACGCAAGCCGACAATTCCACCACGCGCAAACACGGCGGCACAGGTTTGGGCCTCGCTATTTCTAAACGCCTTATGGAAATGATGGGCGGCAGAATTTCCGTTGAAAGCACCCCAGGGAACGGAACATCTTTTACGCTCACAATGTCGCTCTCGCCCGGAAACGGCGTTACTGTGGCGGAGCACGCTCGCCAAAGCCTCGCCGCGTTACGCGCGCTGGTAGTAACCTCCAATGATTTTATCGGTGACTCACTGTTAGAAAATCTAGACGCATGGGGTCTATCGGTAGAGCGCGTAAATTCCGCTCCCGCCGCCTTCGACGCACTATCCCGAATTTCCGCTCACCGTTTGATGTTCAACGCAGTGTTGGTGGATCAAAAATTGGCTGAACCTGATGTGGCTGAATTCGCAACCCACATCCGCGCATTGGGTGGAAAAAATATTCACCTTTTACTACTCGCAAACTTAAGCGGCGGTTATACGCACGAAGCAATGGCGGATTTGGGGTACGACAACTGTATTTTCAAACCTATAAAGAGCTCAGATTTATTTGATGAATTGGTAAACAATTTTATTCAAATTGACAAAAAAACTACTAGTAAGTCACCTCCCAATATTTTACATACTCAAAGCAACGAAAAACGCGTCCGCGTTTTGGTCGTAGATGACAATGAAATCAATCGTCAACTTGCATCCATCCTCGTTGTTGATTTGGGCGCGGAAGTCGAGACCGCAGATAACGGACAACGCGCGCTAGATGCGGTATCGCGAACAGACTTCGACCTTGTCTTAATGGATGTGCACATGCCTATAATGGACGGAATTGAAGCTACAAAACGCATTCGCGCGTTAAATACGCAGTTTGCCCGCGTACCGATCGTCGCTCTGACCGCCAATGCCTTGGGAGGAGACCGTGAGCGCTATTTGGCAGCGGGCATGGATGACTACCTCTCCAAACCGATTGATGAAACCGCGTTACGTGCAGCATTTCAACGTTGGACCGGACCTCGCGATACGGCTGCACAAACTAAACCTGAGGAGAATTCCAAGATGTCCTCCGCCCCACGCGATACTGCATCTACAACAACCTTGCCTATCATAGACCCTGTCGCAGGCGTCAAAGCGGCTCTCGGAAAGCCAGAGATATGGCAAAAAGCGGTGGGCTTACTACTCGCAGATCTTGCCCACCAAACCGATGCCTTACGTTTAGCGTTTGCTGCGCAGGAAATGGCTGAAATCCAGCGTCTGGCCCATAAACTTGCAGGCGGCTCCAGTTATTGTGGAACGCTCGCGCTCAACGAGGCCGCAAAATCGGTTGAACTAATATTAAAAGGGCAAAAGCCAGGTGACGTAGTCAGTGCCTTTGAAGAATTGCTTGCACAAAGTCGGCGTCTATTGGAATTAGCTGAACACGGGAAATTGCCTACAGCGGGACAACCGCCCGTCTTTTGATCAATTGGTATTACTTTGAACTACGTTAGTAACGATTCACGTTACACAAGTGATTTGCGCGAAGACCAGGTATCCGATGCAAAAAACGTGGCCTATCCGCAGCTATACCTTGAATATATTGCGCGAAGGCTGACGCAGTCATAGGCCAAAGGACGTCTCAAGACGTGGCGTAACTAACCAAATTTCTAATATTTGTCCCGGCTAGGGTTGTTCCACCGAACGGGGTGCGCCTGTGACTACACGAATCTCCACTCGCCGATTGCGCGCACGGTGTTCTAAAGAATCATTGGCCACCAGCGGAGCGGAATCCGCATACCCTTCTACAAGCAAACGCTGTTTCGGTAGGGTCGCATTCATCATCAATGCCTGTATGACCGCCGCCGCGCGCGCGCTGGACAACTCCCAATTAGAAGGGAATTTAAACGTATGTATCGGTATGTCGTCACTATGCCCCGCCACCACGATGCGACCCTCTGCTTTTTCAAGAATTTTCGCGATCTTAACCAACGTGGGGAAAAAGTTTGCGTTAATTTCCGCGCTCGCGGAAGGAAACGCGACACGTTCGCCTATACGCAACACCATCTGCCCATCACGGTGTTCAATCTCTAAATTGCTGTCGTGAAGTTCTTGTTGCAACGCTTCCTGCGCCCACAGCACATATGCCTGTTCCGTCAATCGTGCGGGTGGTAAAGGCATAGGCGCGGGTTGCATCTTTGGTGTCGATGCCGGTGGTAACTTTTGTGCGCTTTCCGCCATCATGCGATATTTTTCCCTGTCAATTTCAGATAACGACGATAACAACACAAAAAAGGTCAACAGTAGCATCATCAAATCGGCGAACGTCAGACTCCACGGCGGCATTCTACCGATCTTTGGAACACGTCTATGCACCAACAGACGGCGCAATTCGTTGTAACTGACGTAGCGGCCTTGAGTCGCATTCATTTTCCACCACCCAATCGCCAACTACGCCTGGGTTGAGCCGGTTCAATTTCTTCGGACTGGGTTACGACATACGGCGCCAGCATATCGCGCATAACCACGGGGTGCTGCCCCTCATATATCGCCGCTACGCCCTCAATTATCAGCATTTTATTCATCCGTTCGTATAGACTCATCGCTTCTAAACGATCTGCAATGGGCAACGCAACCAGGTGTGCAATCAAGGCACCGTAAAGAGTCGTTAACAAAGCGATTGCCATCGCCGGACCAAGGCGATACGGATCATCCATGTGACCCAATAAATCCACCAGCCCAACGACCGTACCTATAATGCCAAACGCGGGCGCGGAATCTGCGATGCCACGAAACACTTTCTGCCCTTGTTCGTCGCGTTCTGCCGCCATTTCCATTTCCTCTAGCAATACGCGGCGGACCTTATCCAAGGAAATTTGATCAGCGCACATCTGGATACCCTTACGAAAAAAGGGATTCGCTACTTTTTGCGCCTCCAAGGCCAACACCCCATGCTGACGCGAGACTGCTGCCAAGCGTTGCGCCAACTGCAATAACTGTTGCGGAGATTCAACGGCATTTCTTGCCACCAATGCGACCGCCGCGCGTAATGCGGCACTAATTTGCCGCCCAGGAAATTTAATCAAGGTCGCGGCCAGTGTCCCGCCCACGACGACGACAAGAGAAGGTATATTCAGAAAACCACTCGGGTTTCCGCTGAGCATTACGATGGAGATACAAACACCTACACCTAGAATTATGCCAAATATTGTGGTAAAACTATGTCGCATACGCACCCTGCCAACGTCTGGTTTAGCATCAATATAGGCATGTCGTATGCCATACGCGGGTCGCTAGCTCGAACAATATTATCCAACGTGTTACGCTATAGTTGTTGGGCTCTGAATGTCGTCAAGGAGCGGCGGATTGAAATCCTATCTGACATGTTTAATGTTGAGTGTGCTCACCTCCAACGTATACGCGGGCGAGGTACAAATCCTACATGCCGATTTTTTATTGCATAATACCAAATGGACGATAGCGGTCACACTTCGCCATGCCGACAGCGGATGGGACCATTACGCAGATGCCTGGCGTGTAGTGGATAGCCGAGGTGAAATCCTCGCGCTACGCAATCTGCAGCACCCTCACGAAGATGAGCAACCTTTCACGCGCGACCTCGACGGCGTGTTTATCGCACCGGATCAAAGCGTGGTCTTCGTGGAGGCGCATGACAAAATTCACGGCTGGGGCGCCCAGCGCCTACGTGTTGACTTGAAACAATTTGTAGGACCGGGCTTTACTGTACAACGCAATTAGACGCCACACATCCACGTTACACCCTTCCCAACGCCACCAATAACATTAATATATAATAAATTGCTAATGCCTATTCCCGCGCTCAGCTATTCCAACACCGCGTCTAAAGTTGTAAATTTATGTCGGCATCAAAAATTTCTGTACTTTGAATGCTATGCTGCGTAGCGGCAATTCCCTATAATGGGCCTTGAGTTTTATATCGGCGCCGAGGAGTGCCCGGAGGTATGCCTCTAGGGCGGGAAACAAAACGTTATAACAAACGCAGTTCCCCTCCCCGCGCCCTGTCTATAGCAAGGGAGGCAGTTGTATTTATGGGTGTATCTATAGCAACAAACCAAACGATCCTGGTGATCGGGGGCGGTATTAGCGGCATGACCGCCGCCATTGAGGCCGCTGAAACCGGAAAACACGTCATATTAATTGAAAAAAACCCTTCAATCGGCGGGCGCGTCAGCCAGTTATATAAATATTTTCCGAAATTGTGTATGCCTAATTGTGGCCTGGAAATCAACCTGCGCCGCTTGAAAGCCAATAAAAATCTACAAGTCATTACGCTGGCTGAGGTCACACAGGTCCAAGGGGACACCGGCAATTACAGCGTAACCGTCAAACTTAGCCCGCGGTTTGTCAGCGAACACTGCACCGCCTGCGGTGCATGCGCACAAGCGGTTGAGACTACATTTGACGACGAATATAATTACGGTATGAAAAAACGCAAGGGTGCATACCTCCCCTTCAATATGGCCTATCCGCAACGCTATGTGTTAGACGCGCGCATGCTAGGCTCCGCCGACGCGCAAAAGGCCAAGGCCGCGTGCCCGGTCAACGCGATCAACCTCGAAGATAAAGAACAAACCCTGACATTGAAGGCGGGCGCCATTATATGGGCCACCGGCTGGAAACCCTATAACGCCGCCAAGATACAGCCTTATGGCTATGGGCGTTTTAAAAATGTCGTGACCAACGTCGAATTCGAACGCATGATGGACCCCTTTGGCCCTACCGGCGGCAAACTGGTGCGCCCGTCCGACGGTATGGAAGCCAAGAATGTCGCATTTATCCAATGCGCCGGTT
>JAOUGF010000097.1 GCA_029857925.1 Gammaproteobacteria bacterium | reverse complement strand
GGTTAAAAAGTGCAGGCTCGTCAGTTCGGCATTGCCTTCGGTCAGGCGCAGACGTTGAATCAGTTTGGGGTTGCCTTTATTCGAGATGTCGAAATAACTGACCTCGCCGCTGGAGCTCGCGACATACAATTGGCGTTGTTCCTTGCCCACCAATAAATGGCGCACTTCGTCGCCGGACACGTCGACCAACGCCTGGGATTGCTCAATGCTGCTGGGTATGTCCTCGATCAGAGAGGATTGTTTGGAGAGCGAGGCGAGCAACACGCGGCCGTCGGCAAACTGGATCGCCAACGTCGCATTGCCGTCGCCGGTCTGCACGGCTAGATTTTTTACGCCTTTATGGCGGTCGCTCGACACACGTATCGCGGCTTCACCGACAGGATAACTGATCGTAGGTTCGATATGGCGCTTGTCATTCGGATAGGTGACCGCATAGTCCACCTTGACCACGATGATGCCACCATCGCTCAGCCCCAATGCATAGGCACGTTGATCGGGGTCGGCGGCCGCGGTGGCGGTAACCGTAACGCCCCTAGGCAACGTCGGGCGTTGTTGCAGTAATACTTGGCCATCAGCGATCTTGAAGAAATTTAACGTGCCATCGGCCGTGACGCGTAGGCCGATCTCTGCTTGCTCTTCCATCGCCAAAAATGCGCTGGGCTTGGAGTTATCTCCCGGCAGCGGATAATCGTGTGTCGCCTCGATCGAGGCCGGTAGCAGTAGAGGGAAAACCACATACAATAAATAAAAGAATATCAATACAATGGCGCCGATCACGCTGATCCCGCCGATGCCCACGCCAAGGCGTGCGACGCGATCGATAAATAAACGCCAGCGCTGGCGGCGCAGCCGGACTGACTGTGAGGTTGAGGTATCGGCAGCCACGCAACACGCCTACAGAGAATGAAGGCCGTATAGTATAGCCGCTATATGACAGTTTTGTGACAATGGGCGCTCGCCTCGTCGCGCCTGCGCCCCCGCGTTTCCGGGAACAAACGGAAAAACAATAACATGCTAAGATGTCAAACATCTCAAATCAAATGGAACCACGCGATGCGTGTAAAAACTATTACGCTATTGGGTATTTTAATCGGCGGCCTGTCGCCTTTCGCATATGCTGCGGAGGCCGATCCGGTACGCATCCATTTAAAATGGCAGTATTCCGAGTTAAAAACCCAAATGGAGGTCTACGAACCCAAATCCAGGCCGCGTCAGCGGGTGTGGAAGATGCGGAGTGTAAAAGAGTGGGCACGCGTGCCGGTCACAACGCGTTTGCAGGATGACAGTTTCGACATCCTGCCCGGCACCGCGAAACGTGTCGTACTGGTGATGCGCAACGACAGCGATCAACCGCTGCGTTTTATGGCCGCGCCCCACGAGGCGGAACCTTTAGGCGGCAAGAACCCGCGTTTTCGCTTTAAATGCCTGTGCGTGCACCAAACCTTTGTCATCAAACCCCGTGAGATATGGTATCGCGTGGTGGAATTGCGCGCGGCGCCGGTCGTGGCGGATAAAGAGATTACATTGACGCACACCTTGATGGGGGTGCCGAACTAGAAAAGGCCAGGGCACCGATGTTGCACGGTGCGCTGGCCTTTTAGTGTATCGCCTCAACGCGAGTTAGAATTTATAGATGAATGAAACTTGCGTCGCCAAGGTATCCGGCACGCCGGACACCAAATAGGTGCCGGTAAACAAGACGTCCTTATTGACGGTCGCGTCCAACATAAACGCGTCGCCCAACGTATAACGCAGCCCCAGCGCCAGCTCAACCACCGCGTCCGCATCTGTGGATTCCGTCACCTTGTCCGACAACGCGTTCGCGATACCGGCGGTGATGGTATTGTTGACCGTATCCTTTGCCTTGGAATAGAGGTTGCGCGCCGCACCGCCGCGCAATGTCCAATTCTTATTCGCTTCGACCTCTAAACCTAAACGCGCGGGAATTTTCGCGGAATATGCGGTGGTCGTGGATTTTTCTTGCAGCGGCGCCGCGACGATCGCGTTGTCGGACAATTTGCCGTCCGCGATCAACTTCGCATACTCCAGGCCGCTGGAGGCGATGATGGTAAGACCGTTCGCGGGCTTTAACACAAACGCGCCGTAACCACTATAGCTTGTCGCCGCCATGGTAGCCTCGGCGGCTTGGTCGGCGTTTGTGGTTACGATACTCGCCGTGGTGGAAAGATCCCGGCCCGATTGGACAATCTTGGAATCTTGTCGTGCATATTTCGCGGAAACTCGAAACAGACCTCCTGAAAAATTCGCCACGTCCATACGCGCGGCGATCGCGAATATGGACGCATCTTCAAGCGCGCTCTTGGCGCGTCTATCGTTCACGGTTGTGCTATTGCTTTGGTTATATTCCGCGGTGCTGGAGAACGACGGGGATCCAAAGCTCATCGCGAAGTCCAGCGGCATGTTTTTCATCGCCACACCTACGACCAAATTGGTGTCGCTGGCCGCTACTGATTTATTATCCAAGTTAACGGTGGAACCACCGCCAAGCGCGCCCGTGGGATTGGTGACGCTGATGCTGTAGCGATTAATATTTAAACGCGCGCCGACCTGTATGGCGCCAAGCTCGGTGGAAAACAACACGTCTATCAGATTTTTGACCGCAGGATTGGTCGCGGGTGCCGGTGTCAGGTAGGTGGAGGCAGTGGTCGCCGCCGCCCCTTTGAGCAAAGTCGGTGAAAACAGTGTATTTGCGATCGACCCCGCATAGGCGCGGCCTTGATATACGCCTACGTTAAACCATTTTACATTTAAATTTCCACCCGCCAACTTGGCCACTGCGTCGTCGCCCTTGGTCGCGGTGGTTGAGCTGATCGCGCCATAAGCGCGGTTGGTATACCCGCCCAACAGCGCGGGATTCGTCCAGAAATCGTAATCGTCTTGCATCGAAAAATAATTTTGCTTTAATGCGCTGTTGCGCGCGTTCAGGTTGGAAACCTCCCACCCATCGACCTCGGCGTGCACCACCTGCGCGACTGCGACGGCCAGCAGACCGAACGCAAAAAAACGGTTGTTCAATTTTTTAAGCATATAATCTCCTTCGAATTTTAAACAATGTTATCGATCCCATCCCCCGAAAAAATTCGCCGTTCAATATTTTGCGTGACCCACGAAAAATAGTGTGCGGCATGTTCATTGGCGACACGTTTAAGTCGTAGTAGCTTATAAATCAACTCAGGTATGTGGGCAGCCGTGAACGTTCGCTATCATAATAGCTTCGTTTCCAACTGCGCAAGTAGTTAATAACATTTGCAATGCGGAATGAAAAACTTGTATGATCGCGTTCGCAAACGGTGTGCTCACGCTGTCGAAAATTTGTGACACTTGATTTCTTGACATACGCATTGTCTAATCAAAAATTATGTGGGGGTAATATGAAAAATATATTTCGAGGGATTCCGCTAATAGCCATCGCGTTGCTGGGAGGTTTTTTAACCGCGTGTGGCGGCGGCGATACGCAAAAATCCACAACCGCGGCCGCGCTAGACACCTCGCTTAAGACGGCGGACGGGCTTACGCTCAGCACCACCGCATTAATGTTCGCGGGTGCGCCCATTGATTTTATTGCCAGCCAAACTATCACCGTCACGACCACCAATGCCAACGTGAATTCGTTGCAAGTCACATTGGACGGCGATACCACCACCACAAAATGGCTTTCCGCATCCAAGCCCGTATTAAACAATGGCACCGCAACCGTAAACGTCTCTGTCTTTAGATCTTTCCCGACGCTCAGCGTAGGCGTCTATAATGGCGTTGTACGCGTCGCCGCAGTGGGAAATAGTGGCGCGCTCATCGCCTACCGCGAAGTTGCGGTGCAATACGTGCTTACCGCGAGCACACCCAGCAATCTCGGCACTTCACTTGTGTTCAATTCCGCCGCAAACGCGGACGTTTCGCCCAACCCAAAGATAGTCACCAACGCCAATTTAATCGCAAGCGACACGTTGGTCACCACCTATTCCGGGGCCGCCATCGGTTGGCTCAGTGCCACCCGAGTTGGCGCGTCTCCTACGACGTTGCAAGTGTCGGTCAGCCCATCCAACACCTTGAAGCCTGGTATTACCTACTATGCGCGGCTATTTATCATTGCCACGGACTGGAAGGCGCGCATAGTGGATGTGTCTTACACGATTGAGGCGGCGCCCAACACGCCGCCAGTTCCGACTCCGCCGAATAGCGGCAATGCCGTGCTGAGTCCCGCCACGTTGAGCTATGTGATCAACGGCGCGACGACGGAATCCGCATTGACGCAGTCTATTACCGTTGGCAATGCGGCAAGCCTTGCATGGACCGCGCTTTCCACCTCGAGATGGTTAAAGCTCACCTCGCCAAAGGATGTGAACACCCTGGTCAGCAGCGGCCCACTGGGCACCAGCACCAATGTGAATATCACGCTGGTAAAAACCGAATTGACGAAGCTGCCGTTCGGCACCCAAACCGCGACGGTGGAATTCACCTTTGGGTCAGACAACACCGCGACCAAGGCCACGTTGACCGTCACGTTGAATATGGCGCAGCCTAAGATCGACCACATCGCCCCGAATGTCGCGCTGAGTAACGTCGCAGGGCAAAACGTGATAGTGCGTGGCTCCGGCTTTAAAGTGTCACCTGTGCCTACGCAAATATTTCTCGGCACCACACCGGTCGCGGTCACCAATATTGTGAGTGACTCCGAATTGCGCGCCACCTTGCCAGACACATTGTCAAAAGCGGATTACAACGTCGCATTTGAATCCGCGAACAATCCGCCTGTCGTTTCCAGAACCGAGGCGACGCTTGCCGTGGTAGATCAAGTTGCTTACACAAATCAGTCGATCACTTTTGCACCCGGAACGAAAACGTTGTTAAAGGCCGTTTACGACGCGCAACGGGCCTCTATTTTAGTCGCACTCGCTTATCCTTCCGTGTCCGCCTCAAGCAGTGATTTTTATGGTAGCGTCGCGCGCTATACGTATAACGCAAGCAACGCGGCTTTTGAGTTATATACGCCGAGTATTGCCAGCAGTATTTATCAATTGCAAGACATCGCGCTTTCCACCGATGGTTCGACATTGCTGGCGCTGACCTCCACGTCTATCGTTCCCGTGGATCCCACAGCGCTACGCGCAGGCGCTCCAATCGCCTTACGCTTAAGTAATTCACAGTCTATTGGTGGCTTGAAACGCCTCGCGGTCACTAACGATGGCTATGCGCTATTGACAACCAACTCCACCACCCAATATCGCTATAATATCCGTAGCGGGATGACCACCGCGCTTGTCGTCAATTCTTTTTATTCAATTGTCGCCGACAAGATTATCGCCAGCGGCGACGGTTCACAACTTTATATGAGCACGTCGCTATCTCCGTATTCGATACTCCAATATCTGGCTTCCACCGGCAGCGTATCCGCAGTTTCGTTAAATACGTGGTCTAATCCCGGGTTTGGTGTAGACCGCTTTGGAACGCGGGCGATATTTAACGGCTATACCGTGTATGATCCGAGCAATATGACGTTGCCCTTGGGTACATTGCCTACTAGTACGGCAGGGACATCGGTATTGCTGTCCCCCAATGGTCAACGCGCATATATCTGCTGCAATACGAATTTGAGTACCACACCAGCCACGTCCGTGCCCCACGCATATAACATCACCTCCCATGATCCGGCGGCGGGTGGCTATGCGGAGGTCACGCTGACGACGCCGACAATTCCCAGTTCAAGTTCGCCCTACCAGATGGCAATCACCGCTGACGGTAAAGCGCTGTTCATCGTTGGTGACACAGGCATCGCAGTGGTGGCGACACCGTAGTCAAAGGTTACACGAGTCCTCCAATAGGGCGTCCATGTACGCCCTATTTTTTACTCCGTCGATAACGCCCGTTGTCACGCTTGTGTCATTTCACGCAACACTGTGTGAAATCACACAGTTTCCAAATTCGCGAGTCCAGCGTTTTGTTTGTTTTATTTGCCATATTAATGACTTATCACCTTGGCACTAGAGTTGCTGATACAGACGTACTGCACAACGGAAAAAGGCATGCGTTTGAATCTAGGTTTTGGCTATGACGTAGTCGCGCGGCGCGGGTTGATCGCCGTCGCCGTGTGCGCGATCGTGCTCGCATGCACCGCCTGCGTCAACGTGAAGGCCTATGAACGCGGCTATTTGGCCGACCGCATCATGCAGTTGGATGAACATCCCGAAGAGGCGCTGTACGAGACGCACATGTTTCGCGCGCTTGCGCAGGGTGTGCAAGGGGTGCAGGTGGGTGGCGGCGGTTGCGGGTGTGAGCAATAAATCATTTTTTTATTTTGAATTCGGGGAGTAACGCGATGCAAACCTATGTTCGTTTTGGCGCGCTGATGCTGGGCGCGATGCTGCTTACCGCATGTGGCTTGGGCAAAGAAAACACCACAGAAATTTTCAATGCTAAATATTATCTTTACGCGGTGGATCACGAAGGCAATCTGAATATCATCGGCGACAACGGCGCGGGTAAGACCAAGGCGTTGAAGACGATCGCGTTTAAAAACGCGAAAAATCAGGCGCTGAATTTGGGCGAGGTGCAGTTTCACCAGGATTACGCCTATGTGGTGATTAGCAATGGATTGGACCAAGACGCCGCTGGGCAGGACACAGAAGATCACGGCGGCGTGCTGGTGGTGAATATGGACGATTATACGATCGTGAATACGGTACATTTGCGCACCCAACTTAAAGACAAAAATAACGCACCCGTGCCGACCCGTATCGTGCACACGTTTGCCGACCCGGACGGTACGCATTTGTGGTTAAACAACGATGGCTACAGCGCGCCCAAGGACGCCGCCACGCAGGATCAAAGAGACCTCGCCGCGTTGAAAGATTCGGTGTTTCGTTTAAATTGGGACAATGAAGGCGGCACAGAGTATTTATTGGTCGATGAAATACGCGACGGCATCGGCAACGGGCACAAAAAGAGCGCGCTTTCGTTCTCAACGACGGCATTGCCCACTACGCCTAAATTGTTCGCGACGCACAATTTGAGCGACCAAACGGTGTCTATCGTCAACAACGACGCGACCAGTGTCGATTTTCTTAAGGCGGCGACACCGATCGCATTGAACAGCGACCCTAGCGTCAAACAAAATACACCGCATGGCCTCACGTTTTCACCGCTGAGCGGGCGTTTTTATGTCGGCATCACCTCCGGCGTGGACAAAGGCCTCGCGATCATCGACGCCGCCACGCGCACGTTGTCTAGTTTGCCCGCAGGCCCGGCCGATGAAATGAAAATCCCCGCGGGTGGTTATGTGCATGCCAATGCAGATGGCA
>JAOUGF010000096.1 GCA_029857925.1 Gammaproteobacteria bacterium | reverse complement strand
AAAAATGCTTGAGGCGACCGTCACGATGGCCAAGCCTAAGCCTCGCGGTTTCAGCGACATAGAACTGAGTATCAGCGAACATCCAGACACCTCTACCCCCGCAGACACCGCCGGAAACCGGCAAGGGGTAGAGCACGAACGCTATCGTTGGAACGGCTTTGAATACACGCAGGCGCGCCTGACTAAAGGTGTGCAAAAAAAAGTGCCGAAGAAAAAGCGCGCGCCAAAACGCAAGAAGCGAAATTCATCGCGTTAATGCGGTAAATCCGCCGTGACTTCCGCAGCAAGGCGGCGAGCGACGTCTTGCAGCGCTTGACTTAGTTGAGCGCGTAGCGTGCCGGGCACGACCGGTTTGGCGATAAACGCATCGCCTCCCGCGTCAAATCCTGACCTTCGTTCAGATTCATCCGGATTGCCCGAAAAAAAGATGATAGGCGTATGTTTCAGTGCGGGCAGCTTACGCATTTCGCGACACACCTCAACACCCGACAGGCCGGGCATCACCATATCCAGTAAGACCACGTCCGGTTGATGCGCCACTACACTGGCCAACGCCTGGTATCCGTCTTCAACATGTCGGATATCAAAATCCGCCGCCAAAACGAGCGTCACCAATTGCGCGATAAAAGAATCGTCATCCACCAGCAATAAATGCAATTTCTCAGACATGCGCGTCACCCATCATTGAAGTTTGCCCCTCCGGCAAGTGGTTGGCTACAAAATTGGAGACCGCCTCCAGTCGCAACTGAAGTTCCGGCAGCAGCGCGCGCACCTCGGCGGCATCACCCGACTTACCCGCCATTTCGATGGTCTCGAATAATACACCCAGCGGCACCGCCCCTACGCTTAATGAGGAGGACTTGAATTTGTGCGCCTGGGTGACGACTTCGGAGAGTCGTTTATCACTGGCCGCGTTGAGAATAATTTCCGTTCCCTGCCGCACACGCTCGACAAATTCGATCAATAATGTGCGCAATGTAACGACATCATTGCCGACGATTCCTTGCAACACACTGACGTCTAAAACGAGTTCCCCCGACGGCGTGCTACGGGGTGTGATTGCGGGTGGATGCGTAAACGCGGTCGCCGCGACGTGGGGTTGTGTTACGGCGGCGGGCGGTGCTTCTAGCAGATATTTCGCTAACGTCGCGCGCAAAACGGCCAACGGCACCGGTTTAGAAATATAATCGTCCATACCGACCTGCATACATCGCACAGCCTCATCATTCAGCGCATTGGCGGTAATGGCCACGATCGGTATGGCCGGACGACCGAACATCTTTTGCCGCTCGCGTATCGCCGCCGCCAATTGGTATCCATCCATACAAGGCATGTGCAGGTCCGTTAACAACAACGCATAGTCGCCCGCAATCCACCGTTCAAAGGCCTCACACCCATCCGCCGCAATGTCCGCCACCAGTCCCAGTTGCTCCAATTGCAGGCGTATCACGTCTTGATTGGTTTCATTGTCCTCCGCGACCAAAATCCGTTGCCCAGTGAATTTGAAATCGGGTTTCGTAAAAGGTGATGGCATGGTCCGTTCGCCGAGTGAAGAGTAACGAGTACGTTCCGTACTCTCTGCGGCGGTCGATTTCTGGAAGGGGATTTGGATAATGAAAGTGGTGCCCTGATCCGAGGCGCTTTGGATGCGGATATTTCCCCGCATCGCCTGCACGAGGCGACGCGCGATCGCCAACCCCAGCCCCGTACCGCCGAAACGCCGCGTGGTGCTGGCGTCCGCCTGCTCAAATTTTTGGAAGACCCGATCTTGCGTCGCCTGATCCATCCCGATGCCGTTGTCGGCTACCTGCAATGCCACCAATACGGTATCTTCCGTTTCCGAGCCTAACGCGGCCCGCACATACACCTGCCCGGGCCGCGCACGACCGCTGGAAAATTTTATCGCATTGGACAACAAATTCGTCAGCACCTGACGCACACGCAGGCTGTCTCCGCAAACGATTTTCGGTAGTTTGGCATCCGTTTCCAGATGTAGCGCCACATTTTTTTGGGTCGCGAAGTTTTCGAGCAATTTACAGGTGTTTGTCAACAAATCCGGCAGCGAAAACGGTTCCGGATAAAGCTCAAGTTTGTCGGCCTCGATTTTCGAAAAATCCAAGATGTTATTGATGATATCCATCTGCGTATAAGCGGAATCTCGAATCACATTCGCCATCTTTTCTTGGCTTGCGCTCAAACCGCTGTTGATCAACACATCGATCATCCCGATGACACCGTTCATCGGCGTGCGAATTTCATGGCTCATATTCGCCAGAAAACTCGATTTTGCCTTATTCGCGAATTCCGCGGCCTCTTTAGCCTCCACCAATTCCGCCGTACGCATCTCCACGATCCTTTCAAGATGCTCCCGATAACTTGTGAGTTCCAATTCTGTGCGCTTGTTTTGTGTGATGTCCTGCACCGACCCGACACAGGCCGACAATTTGCCTACATGGTCGAATTCTAATTCGGCGCGCCCCTCGATCCAACGCGTCTCCGCCCCCACCAAAATACGGTATTGCAATTGGTAAGGGGCGCCTTCAAGTGCGGCCTGCCACGCCGCCTTCACTGTGCCAAGGTCTTCGGGGTGAACGGTGGCCAAAAAAACCTCAAAATTCACGGGTTCCCCGACGGCTACGCCGAAGATACGGTAGGTTTCGTCCGACCAAATCCATTGTTGCGTTTGCAGATTGAACTGCCAACTGCCTATCGCCGCGACCGATTGCGCCTGCCGCAACAGTGATTCGCTGAGCCTGAGCCGTTCCTCCGCCGACTTACGTTTGCTGATGTCCCGCGATGACGCGTATATCATCGCCTCACCGCCGATAAATAATCCACGTGCGCTGATTTCGACCCAGAATGCGCGTCCATCGCGATGCAAATAGCGTGTTTCAACCACACGTGTGTCGCGACTGTTCAACAGGTTGTCGATGGCGGTATGGAAATAGTCTTCGCCTAAATCCGCGTGCCATTGCCAGACACGCAGGCGCCCGACATCCGATTCGTCATAGCCGATACTTTGTAAAAACGCATCGTTGGCCTCAACCAAGGTGCCGTGGCGATCCACGATGTGGATACCGTCGCTGGCGGTCTTGAGTATCGCGCGCAACCGCGCCTCATTGGATTGCGAAATCAGTCTCGCCTGTACCTGCTCTGTAATATCCTCTGCGATGCCTGCGACGCGCGGTGCGGTGTTCGGCACCGCAGCAACGGGAAATGCCTGATCCCGTATCCAACGCACCGTGTTGTCCGGGCGTAGGATACGGTACTCCAACCAAGACGACCCCACCAAAGGCGTATTCACCGCGGCCTGCACCCGCGGCAGGTCTTCCGGGTGTATGGCCCGCATCCAACTTTTCGGATCGTCGAATACCGTTTTGCACGGGCGCCCCCATATGGTTTCGTAGGCGCTGCTGAGGTAATACACGGTGCCTTTGTCCGTCGACGTCATCCAAAACACTTGGTGGATATTATTGGTCAATTGCGCAAGGATTTGTTGACTATCCTCTGCGAGTTTATAGGGCAATTTCACGCCCCGGATCACCAACGCGCGGTATAAAAAGGCGTAAGAGATCACTTTAAAGACGTGGCCCAAGATCGAAAAAATGTCGCTGGTCGTCGCATAGAGCGTAAAGCACAATTCACTCAACACCGTTAACCACAGCGCCGCGAACAGGCTTGGGTGATCGAAAATCTTTAGTTGCTCGCGCTTTTTCCATACCAACGCCATGGAGGCGGCAAACAGCGCGACCAGACTCCATTCTAAATAAATCTTAATCGGCAACAGCCCGACACCGGGCTCATAAAAGGAGGGTAACCATTCGCGATGAAACAGGACAATCCAAAACACAAGGCTGCAATATATCACCGCGGTTAAAAAGAATTGCGCTATCCGCGCGCGACTCGGTTGCTGTTTGTCTTCGCTTAACAAAAAAAATAACAGTGAAAATGCGGCGGCAAAACGCGCGGCGAACCAAAAACTGATCGCCTTGCCGCGTCCGGAGGGTGTCACCCAATCCGGCATCCCCGCATACGAAAGCAGGTGTGCGGCATCCAGCAGCGCCACCGCGAGGAAACCGATCGCGAGCAGCGACAGCGCGCCGCCGACTTTGACCACCCGCGCATGCCACCCGACTGCAAACACCGCTACCGCGATACTGATCGCAAATATTTCGAGCAGCGTATGCAAGGGTGTGTAGGCGCGTAAGCCCATGCCCCATTGCAGGTCGGGCGCCAGCCAGATCGCCAGAAAGACCAGCGTGCTCAGGCCGCCTATCCACCGGGTGGTGCGCCAGCCGAAATCCAAGGGTTCTTTCATTGCGCGTAATGATTCTGCCGCTTTTCAGCGGCGATATCGCGTTGTGAAGAGAAGGGCGGCGGCGCAGGTGATCGTGGACACCGTACCTGCGCCGTGACGAAAGCGGACACATCCAACATGAAACAAATCCTTTTGTAGCTGCGGGTGTAATAGCAACCCACGCATCGCCTATTCAAAAGCTTACTACATCATTTAGAGTGTCGCAATTCTACAGGGCATTATTTTGGTATATTTGCCAACAAAAAAGGCGCACCCTGTGCGCCTTTCTACGTCCTCGACGGTATGCCACGCTATTTAATATGCGCCAAAATGCCGTCCAATTCTTCTAAGCTGTTGTAGCCTATCTCCAATCGCCCCTTGCCATTCGCGGCGTGTACGATGCGCACCTTGGCGCCCAGGCGTTCCGACACCTGCGTTTGCAAGCGACGTATATCCGGATCGGAACCCGCTTCGGGTTTTTTATCATCATCTTTTTGGGTATGCAGGCGGCGCACAAAACGCTCGGTCTCGCGTACCGACAAACCCTTCGCAACGACCGCGCGCGCGGCCTGCAATTGCGCATTACCGCTCAACGCGAGCAGCGCACGGGCATGGCCCATTTCCAAATCGCCGTTGGTGACCATGCGTTTCACATCGTCCGTCAGCGATAATAGGCGCAACAAATTAGTGACCGCGACGCGCGAACGACCGACCGCATCGGCGACCTGGTTGTGCGTCATGCTGAATTCTTCGACCAAACGCGACAACGCGGTCGCCTCTTCGATCGGGTTTAATTCTTCACGTTGTATGTTTTCGATGAGCGCCATCGCCATCGCGGCCTCGTCGGGCACGTTGCGCACGATCGCGGGGATGGTGTGCAAACCCGCGATTTGCGCGGCGCGCCAACGGCGTTCACCGGCGATGATTTCATAACGCCCGGTGTCGTCCAACGGGCGCACCACGATGGGCTGCACGATGCCTTGCGCGCGTATCGAGTTCGCCAGTTCTTCCAGGCTTTCGGGGTGGATCTCCATGCGCGGTTGATAGCGCCCGCGTTGGATGAGGTCTACCGGTAATTCGCGTAATTCGCCGTCGGTGACGTGTTGCTGACCGGGCACCGTCGGTGCGGCCGGTGCGACACTGCTCAGCAGCGCATCGAGGCCACGGCCCAGGCCGCGTTTTTTGTTTCCGAGTGTAGTCATAATTCCTTGTGCTCCGCGCCCCCGATTTTTAACCCTATACGCCTAACTTGTGCAGCCTGCGGCCTGATCGGCGCAGCGCAAATCACTTCTTATTGTTTCACTGTGCAAAAAACATGTCGAACGCGCAATTTTTTTAAGCATACTGCGCGTGCAGCGCGTAGTTAGGCCGCTGCATCCGGTGTCACAGGTGGGTCGTCACGCCGTAAGATTTCGCCCGCCAGCGCCAGATAGGCCTGCGCGCCGCGCGATAAGCGATCATACAACAGCACCGGCAGGCCATGACTGGGCGCCTCCGCCAGGCGCACATTGCGCGGGATGATCGTGCGATAGACCTTATCGCCGAAATATTTGACGATCTGTTCGGTGACGTCGTTAGTAAGGTTGTTGCGCGGATCGTGCATCGTGCGCAACAGGCCTTCTATACTCAAACCGGGATTATGCCGCTCGCGGATCTTGTTGATCGTATCCATCAACGCCGACAGACCTTCCAACGCAAAATATTCGCATTGCATCGGGATCATCACCGAATTGGCCGCCACCAACGCGTTGACTGTCAACATATTCAACGACGGCGGACAGTCGATCAACACATAATCGAAATCGTCTAAAATACCTGCCAACGCCTTGCGCAAACGAAACTCGCGATCCGTCATGTCCAGCAGGTGCACCTCGGCCGCCGTGAGGTCGCCGTTGGTGGGCACCAGCGTATAACCCGCCTCGCTGCTCGGCACCATCACCTCTTTGACCGATACATCGCCGATCAAGATGTCATAACTGGATTTCGTCAGGCCGTTTTTATCGACCCCACTGCCCATCGTGGAGTTGCCTTGGGGATCGAGATCCACCAATAAAATCCGCCGCTTGGTCGCCGCCAAAGAGGCCGCCAAATTGAGGGCCGTCGTGGTCTTGCCCACGCCGCCCTTTTGGTTGGCAATGGCGATCACCTTGCACATAAGTTCTTCCTCGATGCCGTTCACGTGCGTTCTATGCACACTACGTGTCGTTCGGCATCCAAGCCCGGTACCTTTAGGGGTACCATCTGGGTGACACCAAATCCGGCAGGCAGTTCGGCCAGTTCATGTTCAGGATAAGCACCTTTCAGGGCGAGATAGACCCCCCCGGGTGCCAACACCTCTTGTGTAAGCTCAAGCATTTCGCGTATCGACGAGAAGGCGCGTGACACGATGGTATCAAACGGCCTGGCGGTACGATAGTCTTCGACGCGGTGCTGCACGACTTCGACATTCGGCAAGCCCAGCTCCAACACCGCCTGCAACATGAAGCGGGTCTTTTTGGCGATGCTGTCGATCAACACAAATTGCTTATCCGTCATAAGGATAGCAAGGGGGATGCCAGGTAACCCGGCGCCACTGCCGACATCCAGCACGCGTTGACCGCGTACGTGTGGCCACACCGCCAGGCTGTCCAGGATATGCCGCACGGCGATTTGATCGGGCCTGCGCACACTGGTTAAATTATAGACTTGGTTCCATTTATATAACGACGCGACATACCGGTTCAGACGGTCGATCTGTGACGCCTCTAGGGACAAACCAAGTTCTTTTGCACCCGCCGCGATGATGCCGCTGACGTTGTCGGAGTTGGTTAACACGCGTTCGCTGCTATGTCTCATAATATTAAGAAGTTATCCAGGTTAGGATGCTTGCCCTTGTAGTATATAACGCTTGCGGCGTAAATGGATAAGTAATAGTGTGACCGCCGCCGGTGTTATGCCAGGAATACGCGCCGCATGCCCCACGGTCGGCGGGCGTTGGGTGGCCAGTTTTTGACGCACCTCGGCGGATAGTCCAGAAATCTGTTGATAATCAAAATCTTGCGGCAG
>JAOUGF010000095.1 GCA_029857925.1 Gammaproteobacteria bacterium | reverse complement strand
GAGTTTTTCGGCGACACTTTCGGCCATTAAACAGGCATAGGCGCGTGCATATAGACTTTCCATTATTGTTCCTCTTATTTAATATGCAGGGTTTCACTGTGTAGGGTGGATAAGCGCAGCGCATCCACCAAAAAGCGTAAAAACCAAATGATGCGTAACAGCTATTGTTTATTGGCATCGAAGTTTGATAAGACATGAATGTCTGCAACTTTTCTCTACTGTTGGTGGATGCGCTGCGCTTATCCACCCTACTATTGATAACTCAACACCGGGAGTATGCGCCCACCAATCTACTATTTAAGATGCATTTTTATCCAACCTTATTTACGCGCGTGGCGCCGCCCATATAGGGGCGTAACACCTCCGGCACCGTAACCGAACCGTCGCCGTTTTGATAGTTTTCCATGATCGCAACCAGTGTACGGCCTACCGCTAAACCAGAACCGTTCAACGTATGTACCAATTCGGGTTTCTGCGTCGCCGGATTGCGGTACCGCGCCAACATGCGCCGCGCCTGAAAATCTTCGAAATTGCTGCACGAAGATATCTCACGGTATTTTTGCTGACCCGGCAACCAAACTTCCAAATCGTAGGTTTTGGCCGCGCTGAAACCCATGTCGCCGGTGCACAAGGCCATCACACGATACGGCAATTCTAATTTTTGCAAGATTTTCTCTGCATGACCGGTCAGCTCTTCTAACGCCGCATAGGAATGTTCCGGCGTGACGATCTGCACCAGCTCGACCTTTTCAAACTGGTGTTGGCGTATCATGCCGCGCGTGTCGCGGCCGTACGACCCGGCCTCACTACGGAAACACGGCGTGTGCGCAACCATCTTTATCGGCAATTTTGCCGCGTCGAGGATCGTGTCACGTACCAAGTTAGTAACCGGCACTTCCGCCGTTGGAATCAAATAAAGCGTTTGCTTGCCGTCTTCGCCATGCGCGGTTTTGAACAAATCCGCCTCGAATTTTGGTAATTGGCCGGTGCCGCGCAGGCTGTCGGCATTCACCAGATAGGGCACGTATTGTTCAACATAGCCGTGTTCGCGCGTGTGCGTATCCAACATGAATTGGATTAACGCACGATGTAGGCGCGCCAGGTCGCCGGACATGACGGTGAAACGCGCACCGGAAATCTTCGCCGCGGCCTCCGCGTCCATCAGACCCAGAAACACACCTACGTCTACGTGATCGCGCGGCGTGTATTCAAATTGGCGCGGCACGCCCCAACGGCGCACCTCGACATTATCGTTTTCGGATGTGCCATTGGGCACGCTGGTATGCGGCAGATTGGGCACCGATAATGTGAATTCCGCCACCTTGATCTGCAACGCGGCGAGTTCCGTTTCCAGGCGTTTTAGTTCATCGCCTAACCCTGCAACTTGTTGCATTAACGGCGCGACGTCTTCGCCCTTGGCCTTGGCCTGGCCGATTTGTTTGGAGCGCACATTGCGCTCGTTCTGCAATTCTTGCGTGCGCGTCTGCAAGCCCTTGCGCTGGTCTTCCAACGTGCTCCATTGCGCGACATCCAATTGTACGCCGCGACGCGCCAATTGTGTTACTACTTGATTCACGTCGCGTCTTAACAGATTAGGATCTAACATGATGTTTCCTTATTTTTACAGATGCGTTTGCATAAATAATTTCTAACCCGTGCTCCAGGCGCGCGGGCGTTTCATACCCGCAATCTTGCACGCCTGTTTAACATAGCCATACGGAAACAATTCGAACAGCATATTACGCGAACCCGCACCGTATTTTTCTGCGATGTGTTTGATCACATGCCGCGCATCCACCGCCACGCGGTGTTCGGCATAATAGTCGCGCATAAAGCGCAGCACGTACCAATGATCGTCGGTCAAGGTGATATTTTCCTGACGCGCGAATTCCACCGCGATATCGTCGTTCCAATCATCAGGTTCGATCAAATAACCTTCTTCATCCACCGGCGGCATGTTCATATTCACCTCTATAAACGGATTTTAACACGATTATTGGCCGCTACGCGCCTCACAGCTGGCGTCCTACCCACATACCTAGCCACACCGCGAAAATGCACAGCACTACACTGGCAACCACATAGATCATCGCCGTCGCTATTTCACCCCCTATCATCAGCGTCAACGCCTCTAATGAAAAGGTTGAAAACGTCGTAAAAGCGCCCAGAAAACCCACCAATATAACGGCCCGCCATTCCGGCGCGACGCCGGTGCGCTCGGCGAGCAGCACGAAAAAAAAACCCATCATCAACGAACCACTGATATTGATGACAAACGTGCCATAGGGAAAATCCGTGCCCGTCCACGCGTGCACGATGCGCGACACCCAAAACCGCAACAAGGCCCCGACGGCACCGCCACCCGCGATCGCGATCAGTTGGTACATATTGCGCCCCGCTGCTGCGTCATGGCTTTTCGTCCCGCGCGCGCGCCAGGTCCAACTCACGCAGGCGCGCCAGGCGTTCGGCGATCTTTTGCTCCAAACCAAACGCGGTCGGCCGATAGTATTGCCGCCCTTGCAATTCTACAGGCAGATAATTCTCACCCGCCGCATAGGCCTCTTGCTCGTCGTGGGCGTAGCGATAGTCTTTACCATAATCGAGTTCGCGCATTAATTTGGTCGGCGCGTTGCGGATATGCAACGGCACTTCCAAACTTCCAAAATCGCGCGCGTCTTTTTTGGCGGCGCCAAACGCCGTGTATACCGCATTGCTTTTTGGCACGCAGGCGAGGTAGACCACCGCTTGCGCGATCGCCAGTTCGCCTTCCGGGCTGCCCAAGCGCTCCTGCACATCCCACGCGTTTAACGTGAGCGCCAACGCGCGTGGATCGGCGTTACCGATGTCCTCGCTGGCCATGCGTACCACGCGCCGCGCGATGTACAGCGGGTCGCAGCCGCCATCCAACATGCGCGCCAGCCAATACAATGCGGCGTCGGGTGAGGAGCCGCGCACGGATTTGTGCAGCGCGGAGATCTGGTCATAGAAGATATCGCCGCCCTTATCGAAACGACGCACGCCGCCTTTTAGTATGTCATCCAATACGGCATCACTGACGACGCGTTGCCCACCCTCATCGTCGGCGAGGTCGGTAGAGATTTCTAACAGATTTAATGCGCGCCGCGCGTCGCCGTCGGCGGCCTCGGCGATGCGTTGCAGTGCGTGTTGCGAAAATCGCAACGCCTGCGTACCCAAACCGCGCTCGGCATCGCTCAGCGCGTGGGTTAATATCTGCACGATGTCGTCTGTTTGCAGGGCCTTCAACACATACACGCGGGCGCGTGACAATAACGCGTTGTTTAATTCGAAGGACGGGTTTTCGGTGGTCGCGCCGATAAAAATAAACGTGCCGTCTTCGACAAACGGCAAAAACGCGTCTTGTTGGGATTTATTAAAACGATGCACCTCATCGACGAATAACACCGTGCCGCGCCCTTCTACACGTCGATAGGTTTGCGCGTTTGCAACCGCCTCGCGTATATCCTTGACGCCTGCCAACACGGCGGATAGCGTCAGAAATTGCGCCTGCGCGTGCTGCGCGATCATGCGCGCCAACGTGGTCTTGCCGGTGCCCGGCGGCCCCCAGAAGATCATAGAATGCAAGCGCCCGGATTCCACCGCGATGCGCAGCGGCTTGCCCATACCCAACAAATGCGCCTGACCGGAAAATTCCTCCAGCCTGCGCGGCCGCATGCGATCCGCCAACGGCCGTTGGATATCTAATGGTATATCAAAAAGGTCGCGATGTGGTTTCACTGCCCGTCTATCAACACATCCACGCCCTTAGGAGGCGTAAAGTTAAACTGTTTCGCATCCACGGCCCCATTGCGTTGCAAACGCGTGAATTCCAACGTCGTCACCTGTCCCAGCGCGTCTTGCAATATCATCTTCTTGAGTTCGCGCTTGATGAATATGAGCTTGATCGTACTAAAGCCGGTGTCGGCCTTCTTCGGACTAAGTTCATATCCGGCTTCGTCATTCGCTGACGACAACGACTTGACCGTAAAATTCTTGTCCAAACCGGCGTCCCCGGCCAGCAATTGCGCGGGGGTATCGCTGACCGCCGCGCTCCATTTTTTTTGCGTCACTTGCTCTAGATCAATATCGTATATCCAGATATTTTTGCCGTCGGACACCAATTGTTGCTGATAAGGCTTTTGATATTCCCAGCGAAATTTACCCGGGCGCATGATCGCGAAACTGCCATGCGTCAAACGTGGCGATTTGAGCGCGGCGGCCTCTACACGCTGGCTGAATTCGCCGCTCAACGTGCGCAAATCGTGGAAAAACTGCTGCAAATCGTCGGCGTAGCCCGGAGAGGCGACACCTGCAAACAATAATAAAGCAAAAATTTTATTCATCATCTCTCTCTGTCACGAAAAACTGGTTTTGTAATGTTGCCCACATAATGGCGGACGGATTTTCGAGCGCTAATATTGATAAACCCATTATTTAATCATTTCCGGCGGCGGTGGCGCGATCACCTCACGACTGCCGTTGGACTGCACCGGGCCGACGACACCGGCGCGCTCCATAACTTCTATCATGCGCGCCGCGCGATTGTAGCCAACTTTAAAACGCCGTTGAACCGAAGAGATCGATGCGCGCCGCGTCTCGGTGACGAAACGCACGGCCTCGTCATAGAGTTCATCGGACTCTTCGTTGGGTGCGCCATCCAAACTGAATTCATCACTAGCACTGATCGGATTTAACACTTCGTCCAGGTATTGCGGGCCGCCTTGTTGTTTCAAAAAGCTGACGGTTTTATGCACCTCTTGATCCGCGACATAGGCGCCGTGCACGCGCATCGGCACGCCGGTACCGGGGGGTAGAAACAACATATCACCATGCCCCAGCAATTGTTCGGCGCCCATTTGGTCGATGATGGTGCGCGAATCGATGCGCGACGACACTTGGAACGCGACGCGCGTAGGGATATTGGCCTTGATCAATCCGGTGATCACATCCACCGACGGGCGTTGCGTCGCAAGCACCAAGTGGATACCCGCCGCGCGCGCCTTCTGCGCCAAGCGCGCGATCAATTCCTCAACCTTTTTGCCGACCAGCATCATCAAGTCGGCCAATTCGTCGATGATGACGACGATATACGGCAAATGTTCCAGCGTCGGCGCCAGCGTCGCCTCTTGCAACGGATAGGTCGGGTCGGTGATCGGCTTGCCCGCCTTTGCGGCTTCTTCTATCTTTTTGTTATAACCGGACAATTGACGCACGCCTAAATGCGACATCACTTTGTAGCGCCTGTCCATCTCGACCACACACCAACGCAACGCGTTCGCGGCGTCTTTCATGTCGGTGACGACCGGCGCCAACAAATGCGGGATGCCTTCGTAGATCGACAATTCCAACATCTTCGGATCGACCATGATCAAGCGCACGTCTTTCGGCGAGGCGTTGTATAACAGACTCAAGATCATCGCGTTCACCGCGACGGATTTTCCGGACCCTGTGGTGCCCGCGACCAATAAATGCGGCATACGCCCCAGGTCGGCGACCACCGGCACACCCGCGATGTCTTTGCCTAACGCGATCGTCAACGGCGACGCGGCGGCCTCAAAGGGTTGCGAACGCAGCACCTCGGACAGACGCACGATTTCGCGTTGCGCGTTGGGGATTTCGACACCGATGACGGACTTGCCCGCAATCACTTCGACCACGCGCACGCTGATCACCGACAAACTGCGCGCAAGGTCTTTCGCGAGGTTGGTGACTTGGCTGGCCTTGGTACCGGCGGCGAGTTCCAACTCATATCGGGTAATCACGGGGCCCGCGATCACGGCGACGACATTCACTGAAATTCCAAATTCACGCAATTTAATTTCAACCAAACGCGCGGTCGAATCCAACGCGGTTTGCGATACACTGGCGCGTCGCGCTTCGGGTTCATCCAATATATTCAGCGGTGGCAGATCACCCGCCTGCGCGCGTTCGGTGAATAATGGAATCTGTTTTTCCTTTTCGACGCGTTGTCCTTGCGGCGTCGGTTTGGCGACCTCGATCTTGGGCGGCACGCGTTCCGGCATTGCCGATTTTTCGAGTTTGACCGCTTGAGGTTTCGCTGCGGTGGCCTTTTTGGGCAAGGCGAGTTCGGACAATGCCGGAATGTCGGGCAATTCGGTCAGTGTCGGCACACCACGCTGTCGATAATGCGCTATCCAACGCTGAGTTTGCTCAATAATACGACGACCCAAGGCCTCACTGATGCGCCACCACGAGATGTCACTGATCAGGCTGGCGCCTATCATCGTCAACGCCGCGAACAACAAACCGGCGCCGGAATAATTCAGCGCATCCACGGCGCCACCGCCGATCAACGTCCCCACCATACCACCGCCGGTATACGGAAACGCGGCGACCGGGCCGACAAACACCATCGATGCCAGACCACACAATCCCACCACACTAAATAGCGCGCCCGCCGCCACTACATAGCGATGCACGCGATCCATGGGTGTAGCATGCGGTGCGGCGCGCAATACGCGCCATAACACCGCGATCGCGACGAGCGGAAACAGATATGCGACGCGTCCAAATGCAAAAAATAATATGTCCGACAGCCACGCACCAACCGCCCCGCCCCAATTGGAGATCGGTCCGACACGGCCACTGTGCGACCAAGACGGATCGGCGGCGCTGAAACTCACCATTGCAGCCAGCCAAAAGGCCGCCGCCGCAATGCCCAATACACTCAACGCCTCACGCATACGACGGTGATGCGGTGCGGTCTCGGGGGTCGTCTCTTGCTTTGCTGCTCGTGCCACGGGCCTACCTGGGTGAGGGATTAGGGTGATTTTACATGAAATCGAGCGCGCCCGCGCTGCATGGGCGATTACAAACCCATACTGCGCCGCAGGCCAGCGTGTATCACCTGCCCCCCTTCGACATTAATCCCGAGTCGCAGCCCCGCGTGGTCGCGCCACTGCGCCCCGGCAAGGCGGCGCACATAGGGGATCAATGCCGCCGATAAGGCCTGTGATGCGGTGCGCGGCACCGCGCCTGGCATATTGGTTACGCAAAAATGCGTCACGCCATCCACGACATAGGTCGGATCGGCATAGGTCGTGGCGCGGGTGGTCTCCACACAACCGCCTTGGTCTACCGAGATATCCACAATCACACTGCCCTTGCCCATGCGCGCCACCGCGGCGCGATCTATCACGTGCGGTGCCTTTTCACCCGTCACCAGCACCGCGCCGACCACCAGATCCGCGGCGACGACGGCCGCGCGCACGTCGTCCGCAAACGGGTAAAGGCCGGTGACATTGGAGCCCAATGCGCGCATGCGTTCGAGCTTGTCGCGTTGTGGATCAAATACCGTCACCGTCGCACCCATGTCGGCGGCCATACGCGCCG
>JAOUGF010000094.1 GCA_029857925.1 Gammaproteobacteria bacterium | reverse complement strand
GACCACCAGGCCCGCAACCGGAGACTTGGTCGGCCCGACCCATTTCCCTGATTCCACTGTCGCACAAGATTTATTTTTTGCCACGTCCTTACCCACTTTTTTGGGCGTATAGGCAACGATTTGTCCAGACAACGAACATGCATACGATGTCATGCCTACAATTACTATCCCGTCATCTTCCCTGCGCGCCCATGTGTTGTGTTCTACGCAATAGAATAAGTCGTCGGGAAAGTAACAGCCATTGATGCAATTCATGCGGGAATGCCCTTAGCGAACACGGAGATATCTGATGCAGCTTAAAACGACAACACTTTATCGCAGCTCAATATGAGATCGGCAAATGCGCCGCCGCCGACTACTTCATCGATCTCAGGGATTAAATCCAGTGCGGGATCTATTTCAAAGCCGGGCAACGCAGGGGAACACACATAAATGCGTACACCCGCGTGTTTAGCGTCGCGTATAAATTCGATTATTTTTTTTCCACCTTCTAGCGCAACCAAATTTTCCGCCACGCCGCGTTGCGCCAAACGCACACCTTCCATAGTCAAAAATATCCGTACGTCGGCATCCATGGCCGCGAGCACCGTGGCCAGAAAAAAAGGTGTCGCGCAACGTTTCGCAACTTCCGGCCCGCCGGTTACCAGAATCACGACAGTCTTTCCATCCCCCGCCAAGTCACAAGGATAGTTAACCATTACATTCTTCAAATTTACGGCAGTATATTTGTTGCACTTCGGTTTACCAAGAAAAAACGCGAGGGCGCAACCCCCGCGTTTTACGTAACCGGTCGCGGTTACATATACATTGCAATATCGGACTGGCCGGCAAACTCTAAAAATGTCGCCGCACCGCCGTAATCTATACCGTCCAAAAGGTCACTGTGCTTAAAGTCAAACAAATCTACTGTCATCTGACATGCGATAAACTTAACCCCTGCCTCGATGGTCAAATCCCGCAGCTCAGGTATGCTCGCCACGCCTTTGGCCTTAATTTTCTGCTTCATCATAGCGGTCATCATTGCTTGCATGCCGGGCATGGCCTGCATCAACACCGGCATCGGCATCGGCATCGGCATGCCTGGGTTACCAAGCGACGTCACTTTCAGATCCAACTTCTTTTTTAGAAGGTTGAGTCCGTAAAAGGTGAAAAATATCTGCACGTCGTACCCTAACGCTGCTGCAGTAGAACTCAAAATAAATGGCGGATAAGCCCAATCCAGGCTACCTTTGGTCGCAATGATCGCAAATTTCTTGGCCATGTCTACACCTGCTGTGTTTTGCAGAACCCCTAAAAAACAGGCACCCCGGACAACAGTCCGTTCGAGGTGCCGCTCGGGCAGTTACGCTTTTTTAATCAAAAATACAAATTTGCCGGATTCTTGGTTGGATTCGACCAAGGTGTTACCTGTTTGCTTGGCAAATGCCTGAAAATCTTTGACTGAACCTGGATCGGTGGCAACGACTTTTAACACCTGGCCGCTCTTAAGTTCGGCTAAGCTCTTTTTGGCACGTAAAATAGGCAGGGGGCAATTCAGTCCCGATGCATCCAATACTTGATCAAAACCTGACATACCATTATCTCCTAAGTACTTTTAAAACCACAAGTAAATTAATGTAAAACGACCCACTGACGGGTATTACATACCAGTATAACGGATCACCCATCCCCAACCTTCTAACCTTATGCGGTACTGCGTCACATATAGAAGACAGACCGATCTAGCTACCCGCCCCAATGTACGGTGCCGCACCTAAACCTAAAATATTAGAAGCGAGTGCACCATGCAAGGCAAATAAATCCTTTTAATAGCCCAGTCTTAAGTATATTAATACCTAAGTATATACCAATATACCGTTTTTGATTATACCATCCAAAACAATGCGTTTTGTAGCAGCCGCTATACTACTTTTTTAGTGTGCTTTTATCGTCAACCACACGCTTATCTGAAGCCAACGAATTAAACGCCATTCGCTGGCACAGTTATGGTATAAATGATGGTTTCTCAACCGTTAGCGTGCGCGATTGGCATGTGCTATCACACTGCGTAACAGAACTCTTCTATCGCGCGTTTGTCGTATCGTTGTCGCATTTTTCGTGGGCTCAGCACTTGCGTTATAGCGTTTTTTTTGTCTTAGTGCTCTTTGCCTTGGGCCTACCCTCGCGCGGATACGCCAGTCAAGGCGATATACTTCTGCCTGATATCGGGGGGAATACCTCACGCATGTCAGTGGAGGAAGAGCAACGCCTGGGCGAAGAATTCATGCGCCAAGTGCGCGATCAAACGGTATTGATTACCGACCCGGAAATTGATGAATATATCAACCTTCTAGGTTATCGATTGGTCGCAAACAGCGAATACAGACGCGGCACTTTCCATTTTTTTGTCGTCAAATCGCGCATGATCAACGCCTTTGCCGGCCCCGCCGGGCATATCGGGGTAAACAGTGGTTTGATCACCTCCGCCGACAGCGAGAGCGAACTTGCGGGCGTCATTGCGCATGAAATTTCGCACGTCGGACAACACCATTTGGATCGCGCATTTGACACGGCAGAGAAACTCAGCCTCTCTACGGCAGGCGCCATCATTGCCGCGATTCTGCTCGGCAGCCGCGATATTTTGCTTGCTGAGGCGGCGATTGCGGCGACGATGGCGGCCAATATACAGACCCAACTCAATTTTACGCGCGCCCATGAACGCGAGGCGGATTTCGTAGGCATCCAAATCCTCCAACGCACAGGCTATGACCCGCGTGCGATGTCGGCTTTTTTTGAACGTTTGTCGCAAAATGACCGCTTGTATGACAATGAAGTGCCCGAATTTCTACGTACCCACCCGGTCACGACCGACCGCATCGCAGAGGCGCGCGGACGTGCCGAGCGTTATCTGCCTTTGACGAAACCGGAAGACAACGGCATTATGTTTCACCTGATGCGCGCGAAAATTCAGGTCTATAGCGACGATAACGCCAAACAACTCGCAAAAACGTTTGCCAAACAAATTGAAGACAAGCGTTATCCTAACCGGTACGCGGCCTTATACGGCTACGCCCTTGCACAAATGGGTAGCGGACAGATGGACCGCGCGCGCGCCACGCTGGACCAACTAATTAAAGAAGATCAAGAACGCATTCCCTATTTAATCGCGCGTGCCCAAATTAACGTCGTAGACGGAAAGACCGAGGCGGCGCTGAGCACCTATCGAGAGGCCCTGAAACTCAATCCCCGTAATACACCGCTCACCCGATATTTTATCAATGCCCTGGTGCAATCTGCACACTGGGAAGAGGCGCGCGCAGTGCTTTCGCAGGAACTCTCACATCATCCCGAGCACGCCTACCTCTACCAAGCACAAGCCAAAGTCGAAGGAGAAACCGGACACCCAGGGGCGGCGCATCGGGCCATGGCAGAGTTCTATGCACTTGACGGACAACCCTTAGCCAGTATTGAACAACTAACCTTTGCGTTGCGTCAACCCGATCTCACACCGGATCAACGCACACAGGTAGAATCGCGTTTGACACAGTTACGCAAAAAAATTACCGAAGAACGCCAGAGAACAAACGCTCCTAATAGTTCAAATTAAATTTATCTATCGCCCCATAAAACATACATACAGTACCGGAATTTGTTAAATTTTTTCTTGCCATCAGCGCGGACTAATGTATCCTTGGTGATTCACTAATATGGGTCAACGCCCCCGAATAGCCATTCTAAATAAGTGGTTTAGACGTGTGCGTAGCCTCACCCCGTGGGAGGTGTAATTCTATGTTGATCGAGAGGAGGGTCGTAATGCGTAACGCAGTGAAACTAGTCATGGCTGCAAGTGTGGTCGCTCTATTTTCTACAGCGATAGTCCCGACCATTGCTGTCGCAGGCGATGCCGAAGACGGAAAGGCCATCGCGTTTAACCGCACAAAAGGCAATTGCCTAGCGTGCCACGCCATTGAAGGCGGTTCGTTGCCGGGTAATATTGGCCCACCGCTCGTGCATATGAAAGATCGTTTTCCGGATAAGGCCAAATTGCGTGAGCAAATTGCTGATGCAACCCGCAACAACCCCAATACGATTATGCCACCCTTTGGCAAGCTGGATATCTTGACGCCTGATGAACTCACTAAGGTCGTTGATTATATCTACAGCCTGTAACATTTTTTTTAAGCTTAGGAGATTGAAATGAGCGTTAAACGCAGAACGTTTCTGAAAGGCACAATGGCCACCAGCGCGCTGGGTGCCGCCGTGGGTACCGGCCTGCTACAACCCCGCGCCGCAATTGCCGCGTGGTCGGAAAAAGCCTTTTCCGCCAAAAAAGTAGATGAAGCGATTGCTGGTTTGTTCGGCAATGGCGCGACTAAAGAGTCCGGTGAAATCAAATTGGTCGCACCGGACATCGCCGAAAACGGCGCAGTGGTTCCGATTTCGGTCACCACCAGCCTGAAGAATGTCGAAACTATCAGTATCTTGGTAGAAAAAAATCCAGCGCCTTTGGCCTGTAGTTTTAATTTCAGCGGCCCGCTCGAAGGTTATGTCTCTACTCGTATCAAAATGGGTGAAACCTCTGACGTCTACGCCGTGGTTAAGGCGGGTGGTCAGGTTTATAGCACCAAGAAGACTGTCAAGGTCACCATCGGCGGTTGTGGCGGTTAACCAAACACTTTTGAGAGGCGCAAGCATATGGCAAGTGGTACGATTAAGATCAAAGCGGCACTGAGCGGTGACATTACCGAAGTCAAGGCACTATTTCAGCACGACATGGAAACCGGACAACGCAAAGATGCCAAGACCGGTGAAAAAATCCCTGCCCACCACATTAAGGAAGTAGTTTGCCAGCATAATGGCAAGACCATCCTGACCTGTGACTGGGGTGTAGCGGTAGCAAAAAACCCCTATTTGTCCTTTAGATTCGGTGGCGCGAAGGTCGGCGACTCGGTCAAGATCCAGTGGACCGATAATAAGGGCGACAGCGACTCTGCGGAAACCAAAATCGGCTAAGTCAGTTTAATGTTTACGACGTGGGAGGAGGAAACAACGATGCGCAAGATATGGTCTATCGTAGCAGTCGGTTGTCTTATGGGCATTGCAGGGTCGGCAATGGCGAACCCGGACGACGATCTCAAGGCAGTACAGAAATTTTTCAAGGAACGCTTTCCGGACGTTAAGACCGCCGACTATGTAAACGGTGTATATGCCTTGGATGCTGGATTGCGCGAGCAGTGGCAGGCGATTGAAGACTTTCCGCCCTATGAGATGGATGTCGATGCCGGTAAAAAACTGTTCGAAACCCCGTTTAAGAATGGAAAGACTTACGGTTCTTGCTTTGACAACGGCGGGATAGGAATTGCTCACAAATACCCCGTCTTCGATGCCAAGACCAACAAGGTCGTCACGTTGGAACAGGCGGTCAATGAGTGCCGAAAAGCCAACGGCGAAGAAGCTCTTCCTTGGTATAAAGGCAAGATCGCGCAGGTGTTGGCGTATATGAACTTCACCGCACGCGGTAACATCATTAAAGTTGAAGTTCCTAATGACGCCGCACGCGAAGCCTATGAACAAGGTCGCAAGTATTATTTCGCCCGCCGCGGTCAGTTGAATATGTCGTGCGCGCACTGTCATATCGACAACGCGGGCCGTCGCATTCGCGCCGATTTATTGAGCCCCGCTGTGGGCCAGGGCGCGCATTGGCCGGTCTATCGTTCTGACTGGGGCGCAGTGGGCACCTTGCAAATGCGCTTTGATGGTTGCAACAAACAAGTGCGCGCCAAACCGGCCGCACCGCAAAGCGACGAGTATCGTAACTTGGAGTACTTCCTTACCTATATGAGTAACGGCCTGCCGCTAGCGGGTCCGACCTCGCGGAAATAAAGGGTAACGTAAAACCGGCGGGCAACCGCCGGTTTTTTTTTCGATAAGAATATTGCGCGCTAGATTTGTATAATTTTGTTTTTTTCTTATATCTGGAATTGACCCGATTATTAGATTTTCTGCGATCTGGTACCGCCCTGAAGATCGGCGTATACTCCCCCGACGAGTTGGCGAACAGTTTTAGCGCTGTGGCCACGTTGTGGACACATCGATACCGTTGCAGCATGTGTGATTTTGAACATTTTTGAGAGGCGAAACTCATGTCATTGACACGTCGTGAATTTTTACAAATGTTGGCAGTCGCGAGCGCTGCAGGTCTAAATCTGCCTGGATGCGGCGCGGGCGCCGCCACGCGCAAAGGTGTTGTTCCGAGTAACTTTTACGATATACCGCAGTTCGGTAACGTCTCGCTTATGCACATTACCGACGTGCATGCACAATTGACGCCGGTATGGTTTCGTGAGCCGAGCATCAATATCGGCGTAGGTGATATGCTGGGCAAATCACCCCACCTGGTGGGTGATCACTTTTTGAAACACTATGGCATTGCCGCAGACAGTGCTGAGGCGAATGCGTTTACATACCTCAATTTCGCTGAGGCATCGAAACGTTACGGCAAGGTCGGTGGCTTCGCGCACCTTGCCACACTCGTGAAAACCTTACGTGCGCAACGCCCCGGCGCCCTCTTGCTGGATGGAGGGGACACCTGGCAAGGTTCCGCGACCTCGCTGTGGACCAAAGGCCAAGACATGGTGGATGCCTGCAAATTATTGGGCGTCAATGTGATGACCGCACACTGGGAATTCACTTACGGTGATAAACGCGTCAAAGAAATTATCGAAAAAGATTTAAACGGGCATATCGATTTTGTTGCTCAGAATGTCTACGACACTGAGTGGAACGAACGTGTATTCGCGCCTTCAGTCACTAAAATTATAAATGGCGTTCCGGTCGCAATCATCGGTCAGGCCTTTCCATACACACCGATTGCGAATCCCCGCTATATGATTCCTACGTGGAGTTTTGGCATACGCGACGAAGATATGCAAAAACAAGTAGAAAAAGTACGCGCGGAAGGCGCCAAGGTCGTAGTAGTGTTGTCGCATAACGGAATGGACGTAGACCTGAAAATGGCCTCGCGCGTTACCGGCATTGATGTCATCCTGGGTGGGCATACCCACGATGCCGTTCCGAAGCCGGTTTCGATCAGCAATGCGAAAGGTAAAACTTTAGTTATCAATTCCGGTTCGAACGGAAAATTCTTGTCGCTTATCGACTTAGATGTGAAAGACGGCCGTGTACGCGATTTCCGCTATCGTCTGTTGCCGATATTTTCCAACATTTTGGCACCGGATAAAGAGATGTCCGATTTGATCGCGCGCGTACGCGCGCCATACAAAGCCAAGCTGGAAGAAAAATTGGCGATTAGCGACGATTTATTGTATAGACGCGGTAATTTCAACGGCACCTTTGACCAACTGATCTTGGACGCCATGATGGAAACCAAAGGCGCGGATCTCGCGTTTTCGCCTGGTTTCCGCTGGGGAGTCTCGGTG
>JAOUGF010000093.1 GCA_029857925.1 Gammaproteobacteria bacterium | reverse complement strand
CGCATAAACAAATTGTGCGCCGGTGGTAAACACATCCAACACATTAAACGCGCCTGCGGCGCCTCCCGACACACTCACATCCATGGCGACGGGGCTTGCGGTTAAATCGGCGATATTCAACACCGCGGCGTAGCGCGCGCCCACATTACTGCGCACACCCGCACTCGGCCCCCTCGTCGCGTCCGTATCGGCATAAATGCGCAGCTTATACGCGGCCATCGTCGGTTGTGCATCGAACGCCACTCTGCCTTCAAGGTCGGTTGAAGTTGATTGCACGACCTCACCGTTGGCATCCTCCATCTCAATCACGGCATTGCGTATGGGCTTAAACGTGGTGACACCAGTAAACCCATTTCGATCATATTGTTTGTCTTCGTAGCGCGCGACAACATTCAGCACAGACACATGGGTATTCACGGTAATTTTGGCCTGGCCCTGTAGATCGCCGGAGGTTGCGGTAATCATCGCCACACCCTCTGCAACCGCGGTCACCACACCCGCATTGTCTACTGTAGCCACTGCATTATCGGCACTTTGCCATTGCACGGCTTCCGTGGCAGCACCCCCATTCAGCGTAGACTGCAATGCCACTGTCGCACCTAACTGCGTCAGTAATTTGCTGGCAGGCGTCACCACTAAGTGGGCGCTCTCCGGCTGATTAGCACTACATCCCACGACTATGAACGTTATAAACGTAAGCGAAATCCATTGCTTGAACGTTGCGTCCAACGCGCGCTCACCTGTCTTCCAACCGCCGCAAACCACCAATAACTCCCGCAGGGATGATAGCAGTGCATCGGCCTCTGGCCAGTTTTTTTAAACCTGGTGTTACTAGGGACGTCTAAGGTAGACGACACCTATGTTTGCGCATGCCTACACGACCAATAGCTCACCAATGCCGTCTATCCTGGAGTATTTAGCTTGTTAATCTACCAGTTACACGCCATTACTATAAATTATTGCACACATGACAATATCATTGACATATTGCAATTTGTCAAGTATGCTGTCATGTATGATAGAAATAATGCGCAACTCAACCAATAGACTTGGAGCACCCTGTGAGTAAGCTTACCCCGATACCGCAGATGATCTGGCACCTCCGTCGCGTATATCAACAGTTAACCTCGCTGTCCAACGCGCTGCTTGGGCCTTTTGAGCTCGTCGCGAGTCAACGCGCCGTATTGGAGTTTCTAGACCACAAAGAGCCAGACACTTTGGCGACGATGGCGCGTACACATAGCGTGAGCCGCCAACACATACAGCAAATCGTCAACGGTCTACAGGAAAAAGGCTTAGTCGAATCGTTTGAGAATCCGCACCATAGGCGATCGTTTTTGATACGCCGAACCCCGCAGGGTAGGGCCGTTTTTCAAAAAATCGCACAGCGCGAGGCCGCCATTTTCACACTGCTCGCACAGCAGTTTGACCCGCAGGCGATACAGCAGACCGCAAATACGCTGCGCGCGATGGAGGGTTACTTAGACGCTCCCGATACACAGGTTGAACTCACACGCGTGCTTGCGCAACTCGCGCTGAGTGATGAGGTTAGCGGTACCCTTTACTAACGACCTCGCAGCAAATTGAATCATTACTCGTTTTTTCATAATTGGAGAAATAACATGTCCATACGCCAAACTCTTATGCAACAATTTAAACGACCCTCCGGCCTACTCGGTCGCTTGGCCGGCGTTGTCATGGCCCAACGTCGTTCCAATATCGCGCGCAATCAATGGATGTTGCAATTGATGCGGTTGAATGCGACGGACAAGGTTTTGGAAATCGGTCATGGCCCTGGATTGGCCTTGGCAGGTGCGTTGAAGACCATTACTCACGGTCTGGTGGTGGGCCTGGATCACTCGCCGGTGATGCATGCGCAAGCCCGCCAGCGTAACGCCAACGCCATTGCAGATGGGCGCCTAAAATTGGTAATCGCCGATATCCAACAGCTTGCGCCGTTGGAAGGCACATTTCAGCATATTTTTTCCGCCAACGTAGTGCAGTTTTGGAAAGACCCAGTGACAGTTTTCGCCCACCTTCGTCAATCTCTCGCGCCTGGTGGCGCACTGACCACACTATACATGCCGCGCAACAAGGGTGCGACCAGCGCCGACGCATATAAAATGGCAGACGAATTAAACGCGTGGCTGCGCTTGGCGGGATTTAGAAATTTGCGCACCGAAACGTGCGAATTCGATGGGCTGGCAACCATCTGCGTGATTGCCAGCCTGTCATGAAACGTCTAGCGCACTGTCGGATTAAGGACGGGTCTGCCGCGGAATCGGTCATAGTTTCCGATCCTTTTCGTTAATTAGCGACGGCTATTCGTCTTCAACGATCGAAAAATCCGCCTGTAGTGCCTTCCCCTCGCCACGATCGCCCAAGTCCGACAGGCTGCTAGGCGCTCAATGGCACAAGCATCGGCGAGGTATCCGTACCCTTGTTCAGATGGAGGATGACATCGCTCAGCGACATGGGATGCGAAATGCCCGATCCCTGTCCGTAATGGATGCCCAATTCAATCAGCGTATTTTTCACGCGATCGTTCTCCACATATTCCGCAACGGTTTTGATGCCCATGATCTTTGCGATCTGCCCCACCGACTTGACCAATTCATAGTCGGTTTGATCGCGGTAGATATTGCGAACGAATATGCCATCGATTTTGATATAGTCGATAGGCAGATTTTTCAGATATTCGAACGAACTGGTGCCACGCCCGAAGTCATCCAGCGCGAAACGCACGCCCAGTTTGCGCAGTGACGTCATCAGATTCATTGCTTGCGCGATGTTGGTGACGGCGGCGGATTCCGTTATCTCGAAGCATATCTTGTCTGGCGGCACACTACCACTACGCAACGCGCGTATCAGAAATGCGGCAAATGACCGTTCACAGATCGACTGCCCTGAAAGATTGATATTAAAACAGCTGATTTTATTAAACGCCGCGCTATCCAGCGCGCTGAGCTTTGCAAAGGCGTATTCCACTACCCACCGGTCTATCGCGGGCATCATTTCATAGCGTTCCGCAGCCGGTAAAAACGCCATCGGATAGACCAGATGACCGTCGTCGTCCAACATACGCAACAGCAACTCATAACCCAGCGGACCTTGCCCGTAATCGGCCAGCGGACTAATAGTTTCTGCATACAGGCAAAAACGATCGTTTTCTAATGCGCGCGTCACACGTTGCATCCAATGCACACGTGATTGATGCAATACCAACGAACGATCGTCCGACTTAAAGGTATGCACGATATTACGCCCGCGCTCCTTGGCCGCGACGCATGCAAAATCACCGGCTCGCAATACATCGTAAACACTGCCGCAATCCGCCGCGATCGGGGCCACCCCGACGCTGACCGTCATATTGACCCCGTTCTCATTCCAATAGAAATTGCTGTAATGTACGGCGGCACGGATTTCTTCCGCCACCTGCTCCGCGCGTTGCTCTGAACAACCGACTAACAACACACCGAACTCATCGCTACCCAAACGCGCGATCAAATCGGTTTCCTGCGTGCGACCCGACAATACCGAGGCGATTTGGCGCAATATCGCATCACCTGCAGGCCTGCCCAACGTATCATTCACCCGCTTAAACCAATCGATATCAATATGCAAATAGGCATGCATCAACATACCGCCGCGCGCGCCTTCCAATGCAAACTGAAGTTGATTCTCGAATTCGTTGCGGTTCAAGACGCCGGTAAGTAGGTCGTGGCGGGTTTGAAAATTGAGCTCCATGCCCAACGCGCGCATTTCGGTCACATCACGCAATAAAATCACCGCACCCAGCACCGCCCCTGTGGGGTCGCGCATCGGAGACACAGTATATTCAATGACCTTTTGGCTATTGTCGGCGCAACGATAGCTAATCCCCGTCGTATTCACGATGGCCTCATCCTCACAACGCGCGGCAATCGTGGCATCTATCAGAGGATTATCACCGTTTTGTTGTACAGCGCCGCTCAATACCTCTCCGGCCTCGCGACCGCGCGCGTCATTCTCACTCCAACCGCACAGGCGCTCCGCCACAGGGTTCACAAAATCCACACAGCCATCGGCCGTCACCACGAGTACGCCTTCGACCATGGAATCCAACGTCACTTGCGCCTTTTTCTTTTCGTTATACAGCGCCATGCGTGCCTGCCGTGTGCGCGCAATGACCACCGCGCCGATTGCCGCGCCGGACACTACCACCACCAAGGCCAATAACAGGCTCATCCACCGCGTTTGCTGATAGACTTCCGTCGCCTCTTCCGTAGTGACTATCGCCGCGCGAATTTGCAGGTCATAGATACGTTGCAGGCTTTCCAACATTTTATCTTGTGCGGGGACTAATTTGGTGAGCAATGCTACGCGCGCAGATTGTGGTTTATCGCGTTCGAGAAATTCGATCACTTCATCCTGATAAGATTTTGCGACCCTGGTCGCCGCCCGCTGATCGTCAAGCAGTGTTTGCTCGGTCGCACTTAACGGCATACTCGTCAATGCGGTGCGCGCTTTTATAAACTCTTCCGCGAATTGCGTATATCCTTGCCACAGCGCATCGCGTCGAAAGGGGTCGTTATCGAGCGCCATTTGATAAAGGCGTACCGTGCGTTCCCGTGAGGCGTTGTGCATACGGGTCGCAAGTGCGATCTTCACCATATGATCTTGCACCACGGCCTCTAAGCTATGCTGGTTCGCAGCCATCGCCATCAGCGCAGCGATGATACTCAGTGCCATCAAACCCAATACCGCCGCAAAACCAACCACAATCCCTAACAAGGATTTGTCATCTGTGACCATAATACCAACCCTCGCGAATCTTCATTCGCTGCTATGCCCTCCCTGACAGGGCGCGCGACCGAATCTATCGGCCTATATTTGGACTATCTCGTTGTATGGTAAGCGCTTTTTAGGACGCGGCGCGATGCGCCAACATGGGCGATTGGATTTATAGTACCCA
The DNA here is from genome assembly GCA_029857925.1 of Gammaproteobacteria bacterium. Lineage (GTDB taxonomy): Bacteria > Pseudomonadota > Gammaproteobacteria > S012-40 > S012-40 > CAKKRP01. The sequence goes on along the minus strand of JAOUGF010000093.1, from coordinate 2,468 downwards.
TAGTTAAGTAGAAAAATCGAGTGTTGTCTAGTGAAACTGTCAACTTTTGTATAGGAAACCTAAAAAAAGTTTGTGTAAACAACAAAACGTCACGTTCAGCCGGACGCCGAGGTGAAAAAATCACATTTTGCTGGCTGGCGCCGTTACCCTAATCCCCTACCCATAGGACACAGGTCATGCGCAGGGGCGACGAAGTTATGCGCGGTTTGCCTTTTGCAGAGGCGATCGTAGCGGGGGAAAACCACTAGAGGCGGATTTTGCGATCGTTTGCGGCGAACAGCCGTCGCTATTTAACGAAAAGGATCGGAAAATATGACCAATTCCGCAGTAGATCAATCCTAAGTCCGCCAAGCTGCTAAGTAAGGTGGCTCAACGTTTACGAACCGCCATCAGAGGTAGCAGACGTTCATGCGCGTGCAGCAACGTCGCTTCTGTGGTATCCCACCCGATACAGGCATCTGTCACCGAAACACCATACTTAAGTTGATTGCGACCGGCAGTGATCGCCTGGTTGCCAGCAAATAAATGGCTTTCCAGCATCAACCCTACCAGCGAACGATTGCCTGAGACGATTTGATCCAAACAGCTTTCCACCACACGCGGCTGAAACTCAGGATTTTTATTCGAATTTCCGTGACTGCAGTCTACGACGATATTGTTCGCAAGCGCCGCCGCACGGAGCTCGGATTCACATTGGGCGACATGCGCCGCATCATAATTCGTGCGACCACCGCCGCCACGTAACACGATATGCCCGTGCGCATTGCCGCGGGTATGAAACACCGCGCACTGCCCTGCCTGATTAATGCCTAGAAAATGATGCGGGCGCGAAACCGAGTGCAGCGCATTTATTGCAACACCCAACCCACCGTCGGTGCCATTCTTAAAGCCTACCGGGGTAGACAACCCGCTGGCCATTTCGCGGTGAGTTTGGGATTCGGTGGTACGTGCGCCGATCGCGGTCCAGGTAATCAAGTCGCCTAAATATTGCGGCGTGATAGGATCTAACGCCTCTGTAGCGGCCGGTAGGCCCATTTCAGCGAATTTGAGTAACAACTGACGCGCCAACGACAGGCCTTTTTGAATGTTAAAGGAATCATCCATGTCCGGATCATTGATCAATCCCTTCCAACCCACCGTAGTGCGCGGCTTTTCAAAATAGACGCGCATCACCAGGAACAAGGTTTCCGAGACCTGCGCTGCGAGCCGCTTTAACCGGTCTGCGTATTCATACGCGGACTCGGCATCATGAATAGAACAGGGCCCGACCACGACAAACAGGCGTGGATCGCGCCGGTCGAGGATGTTACGCACGACCTGACGCCCCTTCAACACCGTTTGTTCCGCCGCACTGGACAACGGCCACTGCCGCTTAATCTGCTCCGGAGTGGGCAACAGCTCTTGCGATATCACATTGATATTATTAACTAATTCGTCACCCATGCACCGCCACACCCCGCACTGATTCGGCCCCTCAACTAGACGAGACAAAGACGCTATTATGCCTGGAATTGGGCCTATTGGGTATGGTTTCTCGTCACGGATCCGGCGGACGGCGGCGTTGGCCGACGATCTCAAAGATAAACCCCGACAAGGTATCAAAACGTGTCACCCTGAATACCAGTGCCGACATCGTCGTATGCCTGACCTCGCGGACTTCTTCCAGATGCGGCAGGAACATGACGGCGACGATTGCGCGTACGACAGCGGAAAATAGAAACACCCACATAATAGGACTGTACCAAGTCAGTTCATAGTCGCCCAACGATACTGTTGCCGGTAATACCGACGCGAGCACACCGCCCAACATCGCGCCTAAAAAAACCGCGATATTGCTCATCACATTGTGCATCGCTAAATAGGTGACGCGCTTTGGCGCGGGTACCAGATCGTATAGAAAATTCGCGGCGCTGAGGTTAAAACCCGCCCACGCGATACCACTGAGCACCTGCAAACTTAACAGAAAATAGAATTCCTGCGACACCAGCCATAACAACGGCAAGAAAGGCACTAACGCCCCGGTCAACAATAAGATCACACGGTTACCGAACTCATCGCTAATTTTCCCCCAGGTGGTCAGACATAGGAATTGCACGATCACCGAGGCGGCGGTGGTGACCATAAACTGGAAATAAGTAAAGTGCAAATCTCGCAACATGTACACCGTAAAAAACGGCGAAGCGATGTTGACCGCAAACATCATTAATGCGAAATACGCTGAAAACCGTGGCGCATGGGAATCTTTTATCCGCTGTATCCATTCACGTGTCGCGGGCCATTCGAGGGCCGCAACCTTGCCGGGAGGGTCATACATACGCGTTAAGTGGAACGAAGAGACCGCGCGCGCAGCGGCGGCAATCATGAATAGCAGCGCGTATCCGACGAAGGTTTCACCACGACCGTCAAAAAAGTGCAAAATCAGACCGGCCAGTACTACGGCCAAAAAACTGGTAATGCTTGCCATACGT
>JAOUGF010000092.1 GCA_029857925.1 Gammaproteobacteria bacterium | reverse complement strand
CAGGGGTAAACCTTCTTTATTCAGCCCTAGCGGTATGTTACGAAAATCTTCTACGCGGCTGAGGTACGCCTGGTAGCGCACAGCGTATTCGGTGTGCCCCATCTCTATCACCGAGCCGCCACCCGCGGCATTCGCTTCGCGAATTGCGGTGGCAATCTGTTCTAACGTCAGATTATTTGCCGCTAAGCGGTGCGGGTGTACCTCGACCTGAAATTGTTTTACGGCGCCACCCACGGTCGCGACCTCCGCGACGCCGTCCACGCTCTGTAACTCATAGCGCAAAAAGAAATCCTGGAGCGCACGCAGTTCATCCAAAGAATATTGATGGGTGCGATCCACCAGCGCGTATTCAAACACCCAGCCCACGCTCGACGCATTGGGTCCCAGCGTGGGGTTTGCGCCGTCAGGCAAACGATCTTCGATTTGTGCCAATGCTTCTAGGATGCGGGTGCGTGCCCAATACGGGTCTATACCTTCCTTAAAAATAATATAGACGAAGGACTCGCCAAACATCGAGAATCCGCGCACCGCCGTGGAACCCGGCACCGCAAGTAGCGCCGTGCTGATCGGATAAGTGATTTGATCTTCCACAACCTGCGGTGATTGACCGGCATAACTGGTCTTGACGATCACCTGGGTATCGGACAAGTCGGGAATCGCATCCAATGAGGTGTGCAGAATCGAATATACACCCCATACCGCGACAACCACGGCGATCAGTAGCACCGCCAAGCGGCGGCGTAACGCAAAATCAATAACGCGTGAGATCATAGTGCGTAATTATCCTAGAAATGGTAGTTGACCGCTATTGCGAGTGTTAATTATTACCGACTCGAACATCCCCCCTCAGCGAGCGCGCTACGCAGCAGATTACACGCGTTGCCACGCACGGGAATGCGCACACTCCACTGTTGTTTCTAAGATTATTGTGCGGTCGCCGTATGCACGGCCGGTAACGTTGGGGTGCCCGCTTGCATACGATTTAAACTATCTTGTAACGACGCCTCGGCCGCGAGCAAAAACTGGCCGTTGGCGGCGACTTCATCGCCATTCGCGAGGCCGGTTTTAATTTCCACCCAAAACGTGGATTCAATACCGGTGTGTACAGCGGTGGGGGAAAAGTGACCGCTGCCGGTGTGGCGCATCACGAAATTGCCTTTGCCATTGCGCAATACTGCGGTTTTTGGAATGGCCAACGTGTTGCGCGCGCCGCCTTGAACGGTGATATCTACATACGCACCGGGGCGCAGGCGTTGTTGCGGGTTGGCGATCTCCAATCGACCGCGCAGTGTGCGCGTCGCGGGATCCACCAATAGACTCGCGATTTTGAGTTTGCCGATCAACTCCGGAAAGTCGATATCTCCAGTGGCGACGGTGACCTCATCGCCGTCACGCACCCAACGCATTTGATCCTCATATAACGCGATATCTATCCACACCCGTGTTAAATCGGAGATGGAAAGGATGTTGGTGTTTGCGGAGACAAAACTCCCTTCACGGGCACCGATTTGCAGCACCGTGCCGCTGCGCGTCGCGTAAATGGGCACACTTTCCAAGGCCTGTCGGCGATCTTCCATTTCGGTGATGGTTTGCGCGCTCCATCCTTCATAAATAAAGCGCAAGCGGGATTTGTTGTACTCCGCCAACAGGTTAAGCACGAGTTCGTTTTCCTGCGTGCCGGAACTGGGCACCAGTTTTAACAATTGGGTACGTCGATCTATCAACTTCAGGTGTTCGCGTTGACGTTGCATCAGGTCGGGGGAATAGATTTCATACAGCAATTGGCCGGCCTTCACTGTGCCGCCGACCGCATTGACCCCCAATTTCTGTATCCAACCGTCGTATTTGGTCGCGACGTTGGTTAAGCGCGACTCGTCTACACCGACAGTGCCAAAGGTATGCACGGGCTGGCTGAGGCGTTTGTTGACGGCCTGCGTCAGGCGTACCCCCAGTTTTTGTTGAGTGACGGAATCTATTTGTACGCCTTGGGCGGGCTTGCTGAGGACTAAACCCATGCCGCATATCGGACATGCCCCGGGATGGTCTTGATGCACATGCGGGTGCATAGGGCAAATATAGGCCGTAGACATCGCTACATTGGTCTGTACGGGTGTTTTGACGTGTTTCCCCACGTGTGTCTCGACCGTATCCGCGGCCCACGCCGAGGTCTGTACCAGCGCCGCTAAGGACAGGTTGAGGAGAAAGCGTGGTTGCAGCGCGAAAAGAGAGTTGTGCATTTTGACGTAGCCTCAGACCACTTAGAAAAAAATGGGGAAGTACCTGTACCGGCCTTCCCCTGGTGCTTGCAAGCGAATGATCCTGCTTGGAAATTACACTACTTGCGGCCTCTGAATCTTATATGAACAGTGGCTTAGCGCGGGCTTAACGCAATATCATCTTGTCGCCCTTGCCGGATTTGGGATCGGCATCCGGGGTAAACATCAACACGGTAATCGCACCGCGCAACGCCGCAGACATCGCATGATCGACGATCGCATTGTTCGTCGGGTGATCCGCGGGCGCTACGATATCGGCGATGACGGCCTCAGATACGGCGACGCTATAGGTTGCGATGTCGCGCAATTCATTTTTTGGATTGCCATTGATATAGATACGATCCCAAATCCCGGCGATAGGATGCAAGGCGACCGGCAGGTTTACATTCGCATTTACGAAGTAAATACGTACCCGTTCACCAGGCTTCGCGACCAGCGCTTGTGTGGCTTTAGGGTCGTGTACGGGGTCATAATTGAAAACTTTTCCATTGATAAGCGCGTTGGTCCACCCCTGGTTTTCCAACATCGCATTATAGTTTTCCGCGTCCGGGAAATACTGTTGTTGCGCAATCACATATTCGCGATCCGGTTTGGGGAAGTTTTTGGTATAACCTTCCTTAGGATCAACGATGATCAGCCCGTACATCCCGCGCGCGATATGTTGCACCATGGGGCTGGCGCCGCAATGATACATGTAGAGGCCGGTACGCTTTGCGACAAACTTAAAATGCTTAGATTCGCCGGGTTTCACCGGCGCGAATTCGGTTAATACATCGACTTCCGCCGCATGAAAATCCATCGAGTGTGAATTCTTATTTTCCGCAGGGTTGTTTAACGTAAAATCCACCGTATCGCCTTCCGTAACGCGTACCAGGTTACCGGGGATCGCGCCATCGAATGTCCAGGCCGCGTAGAGCGTGCCTTTATTGTCGATCGGGATTTGCGATTCCACGGCCTTCATCGTCACATTTACCGTCTTGGCCTGCGCGCCTGTGGCACTCACCATCGCCAAGCCTAAGACCACGCCGCCTATCAGCGGCATTTGCAAATTTCTCATAGTGCCTTCCTCTCCTGTGGGTTAAAAAAATACCTATAACATAGCGCTCTAAAATGACACACTATCTAATAGATCACTTGCTCGTAGATCATTTGGATGCGCCATATACGCACTGACACAGCGTTCTTAAATACGCCACTAGATCGGTAATCTCGGCATCGCTCAACACATCACCCCAAGGCGGCATTTGCACCGACTTGTCGATGGCCAAACCACCTTCTTTTATCACCTTGAAAATCTCCGCATCGCTGCGTCCGGCCATCGCCTTCGCATCGGTGTGATCGCGCGGTTGCACCGACATATCGCGAATATTAACGCCCTTGCCGTTGCCGCTCAGACCATGACACTGCACGCAATACAGCGCGTAGTTGTCACTGGCAGGTGTCTTTGCGTAGGTGACAGGGGCGGCGAATAATAATGCTAGAAGGGTGTATTTAAGGTTGCGCACGTGCGTTCTCCTTGGCCAAGGTGTCCAAATAGCGCACGATTTTCACGATATTGGCGTCCGAAAGATGTTTGTTGGGCATCCATGTCTTTGGTTGCCACGCGTGCGGTGCGCGTATAAGGCTCGCGATATATTCGGCCTGCAAACGCGCACCTGCCGTGTACAATTCCGGTCCTGTCACCCCGCCGTATTCGGGTTCGATCAAATGGCAGGCCAAACAACCGCTGAATTTATCGAACACCATTTCACCCATCGCGCGCGAAATCGTGCCGGGTTCCAATTTTTCTTTCGCGATCAGATCATCGTGCGTGCGTAATTTCATCAATGCGTCGGCAACGGCGTTAGCCTCGGCGGAGGCCAATGCCGGGTGGGGTGTCAAACTCGCAGCATCGACTATATCGGCCTTTTCGCCTTTTTTTAAGTAATCGAGATAGATAAAGCCTGTGGGTCGCAAACGCGCGGGCTTTTGCAACCATTTCCCCAGCCATTCACGACGGAACTTATTGCCTGCGTAAAATAGATCGGGTGCCTTGCGCGCACGTAGCGCCTCCAACGTGCCCGCCGCCGACCCGCTTAGTGCGTGGCATTGCGCGCAATCCGCACGGAGTATGGCGTCGCCATCGGCGGCGTGCGCCAAGACGCCAATCGACAGTAGACTCAAAATCCTAAATAGCGCGCGCATTATTGTCTTTTCCTGCGTTGGGAGGCGGTAGCGCCTGCAAAGGCCGGGTTTTCAAACATGCCATAGCCTTTCTTCATGGACGCGCTGTAATAAAAATCGGGATCGAAATTCGCGTCTTTGTCTTTCCACACGTAAAACGCCGGTCGCTCGATCTCATCATATTCAAACACCGTGATCGGGCCGCCGGGGAATTTGCCCTTGGCGGTCACTTGTTTATCTACATGGTCGTGAAAAATGAAAAGCCCGGGATTATTCATTTTCATAATCGTGTCGTAGCGCTCGCCAGGCCCGATCAACAGCGTATCGACCTCATAGGGGGCAGGTAGTCGCGTGCCGTCTTTGTGTGTCACCTGCATGTCGTGGCCGTGCGGATGCATCGCGTGGATTCCGTCACCTGCGCCAAAAAACCGTAGGCGCACGACATCGCCTTTTTTGACGCGGATCGGTTGATTATTCGGAAAAGATTTCGCGTTTACTGAAAAATAATCTTCCGCCTCCCCGAACAAACCGCCGCTGCCGTAGGCGTTGGCGTTCCCGCTTTCCCATGTGGACAACATCATGATGACGTCTTTGGTGACGGATTTTTCGAGCGCAGTGGGTGTTTTGGGGTCCACGATCATTGGTCCCCACATGCCGCGTATGCCAACATGTTCGTTCACGTTTACGTGGCAGTGATACCAAAGGCTGCCGACCTTTTCGGCCTTGAATTTATAGGTAAAGGTGTCGCCCGGCGCGATGTTTTCTTGTGTGACACCCGGCACGCCGTCATTGCGCCAATTGTTGGTCATCAGCGTGCCGTGCCAATGCACGGTGTGGGGCAGCGTGGTGTTGTTGGTGACATGCACGGTAAGGTCATCGCCTTCCTTGACATGAATCAACGGCCCCGGCACCTGGCCGTTGAACGCAAAGACTTTATAATCCAGATCCGCAGCGACCTTGATTAACACTTCTTCTACGGACAGCGAGAATTCACGATTGTCGGCGAAGGCGAGGGTGGGCAGGTTCGCCAACATCACACACGCCGCTGCCCATCGAATACGCCATGCGCCGTTCGTTAATTTGACCACGTTGTAAGCTCCCTGTATAAGATGTATTTATAATACATCTTTAATTTATTCGCTAGATGGGCGGTTTGTCAAGTGCCGCAGCCCGATATCGGCCTATCGAAAAACAAAATATTTTAATTGTGGTAATTTAAAAAGTGGAGAATTAGGAATGTCGCCTAGCGGGATGCACTAGTTGCGCCACAAAAAGAGGGATAAAAGTATAAAAATTTCATTCGAGTAGGGGTAAAGCCCCGGTGTTGGAGAATTGTCTATGTGGATATTTAACCTGGAAACGGCGGTAGACCGCTACAACGACATCTAACGATTTGAAACGAATTCCATATTCGTAAATTTTACATACACCCAATGGGTGAGAGCGCGATGCCACGGATTGCACGCTTTACCGCACACATGGCGGCGTTGCAAATCTTGCTAAAGACTTAGCCGTTAGCTGCGATTTGCGTCTTGCCCTGCGCACGGAAAAGCGCACACCCCAGGCATCCCACCGCCGTTTCTAGGTTAAAAGGTGTAGGCGGTCACTATGCCTGTAGTGTAGCGGCGATAACGATAACTCGCCAGGTTGGAGGTGTTATAGGTGTAGTCGTATACGGCGGAAATTGAAAATTGTCGGTGGTAATTCCAACGCAGTTCAGCGCCGAACATATAACGCTCGTCTCTATGACTGCCTTGTGTGGATAACGTCGCGTCGGCGGGGTAGTCGCTGCTACGCACGTTCGCGTTAAAGGTGGTCTTCCAACGCGGTGACAGGTCTACTTCTTGGGCCACGCGCAGCGTATTTCGTGTCGGTGAATAGAGGGCGGCATTCCGATAATTGCGCTCGTGCTCGAAACGGATTTGGCTGCGACCGGCGCTGGAAAAATAATTAAAATCGAAGCGGGTTTGGTGCATGTCCCCGGAGAAGGGGGCGTCCGCCGCTGCGACCATGGTGAGGTGGTACCAGGTATAACGTGCGCCAAATGTCGCCCGCTCTCCTATATCCGTCTCGGCCATCGCGCCGACCCGCGTGAGCTTTTCAAGCGTGTTACCTTTTGTAAAATAATTGTCGTAGGCGGCTAGCGCGCTGATATCAAAGCGGTCGATGCGTCGGTATGCGAGGATTTCAGCCAACGGACGTAAGTATTCGTAGTTGCTAGAGTAGCTATAATTTAAAGATTTGATGCCGAGGGTGAGGTCAACCCCGTTTATTTTATTGCCCAACACGCGCCCATACGCGAGTGCGGAAAGGTCTGTATAATTGTCGGACGTCCTGACGTTGGTCGCATTGTCCTGCAGCGTAGGGACATTGCTGTCATAGCCGACATTGGCGCTGAGCAATCCGGAAATGCGTGTGAATTTCGCGGGGTCATTCGCCAATGTCTCCAAGGCGCGTTCTGCTAATACGGAAACGGTGTCGTTACCGGGGACAGACAGTACACGCGTAAACCATTCATTGGCCAACGTGGTGTTATGTTGTTTGTTGGCGATGAGCCCTAAATTATAGAAGGCCAATTTTTGATAATCGGAATTATGGGTCAATCGTTGAAAGTGCTCGGCGGCCTTTGCATAATGTCCAAGCCGATAATACGCGCTGCCCAGATTTTGGTGCAATGACGGATGTTCGAGTCCAGCGGCAGCGGCGACTTCAAAGGATTGCACAGCGGTTTCAAAATCCCCTGAATTGAACGCACGGATGCCTTGCTGTAGGGCCTGTTCGGCACTTGTCGCGCCCGCCGGAGAGACAACCAGGCACGCGGCGACGATTACGATGAATGCTTTCAACCTTACTGCCACTGCATTGTACCAATCAAATGAGCAATATCGCTTAATGTATTACTTTTTGGGTGTATCGTCACCTGGTTCAGTATGGCCGCCCCCCATGCCCATACCGCCCGCTTCGAGTTCCGGATGCGAGCTATGCATTTCATGTTCGCTCTCACGTTCGTGTCTGCGATC
>JAOUGF010000001.1 GCA_029857925.1 Gammaproteobacteria bacterium | reverse complement strand
GTTCTATTTGGATACTGGGAAAGTATGGCATGGTCAGAATCCTTCGGAACCTTATTTGAGTACCGCAGGCGCGGAATTGAATGCATCGTTCCACTTGTTTTATAGTTTCGTCCCGTTGTGGGCACGCGTGAGGTATGCCTATTACATGCCACAGAACAGACATGCGATAACATATTCGGTCGAATGGCTCGCATCATTCTAATTCACTGGCGATGATTCCGTGGTTGTTGCATTACTATCAATCCGGCGCATCCAGATTGAAGGGTTGGTAAATCACCCAAGCCAAGAACATATCTGTTAGAACCCATCGCCATAAACATTGATTGATCAATCCCTCCACGCGCCGCAGGTCGCGTGCTGTTACCGGATCGCCTAAACCTAAATAGGGTCGCGGTACCGATAATCCATATTCCAACGTGGGGCCACCTAACATGAGACCAAGACGCCCGCCTGTGATGGCTAATACGAGGTGCTCAGCCGGTGTATGCCACTGCCACGCTTGTGTGCGCCAACAACGCCAAGTATGGCGCGGTCGACTGCTAATAAGTACGGTGACCGCAAAGATGCGTGCGGGTAACCAGTCCGCGAAATCACACACCCATTGCGCTGGCGCGCGAAAGTAAGTTAATGATTTTCCATTTTTTGCGCATTGACGATCAAATTGCATAGACAACCAATATACCCAGGCACCCAATCCGCCAAAAAATATGAACCAAAATAGTAATCCGAAGATGTTACGAAATTGAGATATCGCATAACTCTCAAGGGTCGTGCGGGCAAGTTCGGGTGCGCTCATCTGGCTGGGATCTCGTTTTAACCAAGGGCGTATATACTCTTTAGCCTTGGCTAATTGACCCTGTATCAAATGGTTGTGCAATATCCGCAATTGGCGACGAGGGTGCACATAGTCAAACACGATATACAATAAGACTAAGTCTAATATTCCGGTCTGATCTGGTTGCGCATAATACAGCAATGCCATCGGTAGTATCGGGAAAAATTGCAATATAAGGGCGAATAACCCGCGTAAAACATGTCGACGGGGGGCATTCAGCGTGAGTGACGGTTGTAAATATCGAACCAGGGTCGCCGTATATTTTTCTAACCAAAACAAAGGCCGCCACCTAGAAATTTTGGGCAGCAGACCGTCTAAGGCAAGGACACAAAGTAGAATTATCGCGGTTTTAAGCATAGACTACCTCACACACTAATGTAAGGCTGCATTCGTGCCACCTTTCAAGGTGCCGTTGATATTGGCTAAATTGTGCATCTCAAAGTTATTTCATGGGGTTATTAATAAGTACTTCATATACCTAAACTAATCTAAGCCACGCGTTGGCGTGTTTTGGGAGACCCACTACGGACAGTTATGACTGATGGGCGAGAAAAGGTATGCAACGACATTCGATTGCCGTATAATTTATCGCGTAGATAGTAGTGAATTTGCAACAACTTAAATACCATGATATAAGAATTGATTATAGATGGGCTGAATTGCATGAGTGGAAAGCTTAGGGACTGATATAGGGAACCGTTAAAATTTCAATTAAGACGGGTGAGGGGCTGCGCCACGAAGTGCTTTGGGCATGGCAAGGCGAAAAATGGCGAAAACGCGCAGTTTACACAAAGTGCGGGAACCCACAATTTAGGCCTCTTTGCACCGCAGTCAGCGCGGATTCAGTGAATTCTGAGAGGTTCCCTATAGTAAAACGACTGTCACGGTAAGAAACTTTGCGGCACGCAGTGGTCATGGGGGAAGGTACTCGATCTATGGGAAGCACAAAAGTCATTCAACTCGCGACTACGTTCGCCGCGATTCCGGGTGTGCGTATGGGAGTGGTCGCGTCACACGTCGGCGGGCTAGGTAAGATAATAGGCGAGGGTGGTGACGAGGAACTGGCCGAAACCCGTCTGGTACAGACCTTGTGTGGCACCGGCTTTGCGAAGACGCTCAGCGTCGTACTTGCAACCTCATCTAACAGTAACAGCGAAGCACCCATTCTTGTATGCACGCATCAAGGTTATGAAATCCCAATCCTGTGTCCAGCCTGTGCATCCACGCTGAGTGACTTTGACGAAGCGCGCGCAAGCGCACTGGGTTTCCCGCTTGGACGTTACATTTTCTGCAAAAATTGCGGTGAGAATAGCGGCGTATACGTGGAGTACAAGACGCAAGATATGCCTACGTCGGTTACGGACGCGGTATCGTTAGTACGATACTGGGGTCAGTGGGTCTTCGGTGATTCCGCATCTCCTGACAATTGGGCGTGTGCAGATTGTAAAGAGAATCAGAATTGTTATGCACCAGAAAACCCACAAGCACTGCAGCGTCTGGCGATATTTTCTTTTTCCCCCTACGTCCCAATCTATAAAGACTACTTACCCTGGCGTATCTCTGAAATTGCAACATGGTTAGGAGGGGGGGCTTTACCGCAAACCAATCTAGCGGAGCTTACTGGCGGTTGTACTCCTCCATGGCCAACTGAAGGCATGGATGCTCGAACGACATTAAATTTAAAGTTGAAATTACTGGACGCAGTGGTCGCTGCAATTCAAACGCTAAATGAAGGTAACAAAAAATTAACTACGACGGAATTAGACGCTACGCGTGTTGCTGTGGCTGGCAGCCGATATGCGCCGCTTTATACAGTTCAGCTGCCCAACAAAATTCAGTTGTTAGGCACGGATACAAACACGCATCCCCAAAAAATACTTAGACGTGTTACTGCAAAGTTTCAAGTAACCAAAGTGGGTACCGCGGAACTACCGGAGGTGGAAGCGACGCTGCTGCCACCGCCTGAGTTAACCTCGCCTGACGCAAGCGATCTATTAACGATCACTTTGCGAAAAGAGGACGGACTACCTGCGGACTGCGTTTTGAAATTCTTATTTTCTGAAAAAATTAAAAATGGGGCATGGAAACTTAAATCAGCGGAAAAGATAGATACACCTCTTTTACAGTATTTTAGAATATTGCGTGTAGTCCCGAGTTTTGACGTGCAGGTTGAGATAGCCGTGTCTGTGATTTCCACGTCTCCCGTAGCGCTGACTTGGCAATCGGCACTGGGGGAACTGTGGCTGAAGTGTTTGTTGGAAAACTCCCAACAACAACACCGAGATATAATTTCAATCATTAAAAATAGCCTAGGCACGACAGCGGATAATATGTCACTCCCAGGTATGCAACAAACACTTTTTAATCGGCCTGAATTTTTTCGAAATAACGTCTTTTATTATCCTAAAGACGACGAAACTTTACCGAGTTCACAATGGCAACGCGCGATACTGGTTGCAGTGCGTCTATTGAGTGAACAGAAGGATTGGAGATACGCAGGAATAGACTCTGCGATATTGGCACAGCTGCGAGAAGAAATCGCTATGTGCTTGAGCATGCAGCAACAAGCCGCCTCTGTTTCCGAAAGTGTGGACCCGGATGCAGAGTTATTAGCGATCTTACAAGAGCTAGAGATTGATATAGCTCCGCTTGGTGTGCCCGTTGCCAAAAGCGTTCGATCGGATTCTTGGACTCGAAATGCAAATTCCGCTGTTAGGGGTGATCGTGCTGCAACTCCACCTGCTGATGTGAGTCTTGATGCCACTATGGTTCTATCGCGCGATGAAATTGTGCGCATGCAAGCGCATAATATAACCACACCGCAAGGTGAGCGTAGCGATGCGAATTTGGACGAAACCATGGTTATGTCGCGTTCAGAGATGCAACAGCAAATGAATTCCGTGAAACCTACAAAAAAAAGTTTACCTATTGAAGACGCAGTAACTTCACTGGATGAAACCATTGTAATGTCTCGCGGCCCCAAAGGACGATAAAAATGGCGGTAGATGATCCACTAGAATATTGGTGTATTGAAACAGCAAATATCTTACGGAGGGGCATTCATCGGGCGGCCAATCTACCTGCTACACATAGACGGCGTTTGGTGGTGTCGGTGCTACGTACACGTCTAGCTAACGTGGACAGTTCTTTTTTTGGTGTATATCTAGATGGGCTAACGCGTACATTGCAGAGTTTACCGTTGCGCCAGTCTCTCCAGATAGCCAAAAATGAAGAGCAGAATCCCAAAAATTGTAACGAGCAAACGCCACAAACTAAGATTCCTACGCATTTGCTGAATAGATTACTCGGCGCGGGTGCGTCGTTGGAAAACAGCCAAGGTTTGGAGCTATTAGAACAAAATGTTGAAGTATGGATAAAGGCGCTTTCTAGATTCGCTTCAGACGCCAATTCGTTGCACGAGGCGATAATGACGGTGACACAGCGAATGACGGAAAGCGACGCAGCTATGAAATCGGCTGCGCAGGAATCCTTTGGGCGCCTCTTGCAGGCATTGGGGCCGGAAACACTAAAAAAGAATTTGGAGAAAAAGACAGCTAAAGTTGGACCTTTTCTAAAAGCTGCGTGGTTCGATGCCTTCGAAGAAAAGCATGCTCAACTCACCGCATATCACACCAAAGGGTTTTTGACCCGCGATTTTCGCGATATGTACCGACGCCATTTAAAGACAACCAAAGAGTAAATTATGCACCGACTTATCTTATTAATAGCAATTCTGACTGTGAATACGTTATTCGCGGGATGCTCGATGATGCCTTCAATGCCGGAAGTGCCATTCTTAAAAGATGGCATCGGTATAAATGTAAAGGCTGAAAAGGACTTAAACACCTTTAACCGCGAACCTCATACCCTGGTGGTCGTCGTCTACCAATTTTCCGAGCAAGGCACATTTCGTACAATGTTAGAGGACCCAGCCGGCGTCGCAACTTTGTTGGAAGGGGGTACGTTTGACAAGACCGTGATGGCGAGAAATAAATTGGTTGTACAGCCGGGAGAAAAAAAACGAGTATACATAGACCGTATCGCAGGAGTTAGATACCTGGGCGTGGTGGCTGGTTATTATGTGCAGCAGCCTGGTTCAATTGGAAGAATGATTCCGTTTGAAAGGCAGTCAAAACTGATTTATTTTTGGCGATGGTTTCAAACCGATCCATCTGAAACACGACTAGAGCTTATGCTGGGTCGTGATGGAATTGTCGGCAATTTATTGTAGTTCTATGGCTTAGTATTTTGAATTAATTTAGTAGGAATCGGGAGTGGTTTATGAAAGCGATCGGTCGCATACATTGGCATGAAGGGCTATTTTTACGCCCGCAACATTTTCAACAACATGACCTTTACTTGCATGATCGGTTGCACGATGTTTCAAGTCTTTGGAATCCCAACTATTGGGGGATTGAGACATTGCGTGTGGCCAATTCCAGGTTGGCGGCGCAAGTATTTGAAGTAGAACAATGCGCGCTCTGTTTTGCAGATGGTACTCGCGTAATGTTTCCGAAAAATGCATTAATGCTGCAAAGATCATTTGAAGGGGCATGGGGGGCAAACGCAACCCGGTTACCGGTATGCATAGGGCTTAGAAAGCTTGCAGAACGCCAAGACAATATGTCCAAAGCGAGCGAGCTCTCAGCCAACGATCTGGTCGCCAGGCTAAATCAGAAGCGCTACGCCGAGACTTCCGCGCAGAACAGTGTGCCTGATATATTTATTCCAGACAGCGGAGAGTCCATTGGTACGTTGACGTACAATTTGCAGCTGTTTTTCGGAAAAGAAATTGAAGATGCCGTCAATTTTGACAAGATAAAGATTGCTGAAATTGTGCGCAATGGTAGCGAAATTCGCTTGGCAGAAGACTTTGTCCCTCCAGTAATGAAAATCAAATCTTCACCGTTGTTGCACAAATGGCTGCGAGATATTCGAGAGCAACTTACAAGCAAAGCACGTGAATTGGCCCTGCATAAAAATGACAGACTAAATGAGTCGGCAATGGGGCAACGGGAGATGTTTTATCTGTTTGCATTGCAGATTTTAAATAGATTCGTTCCTTGGTTGCATCATAATATTGAAGAAGGAGAGATTTCTCCTCAAGTCGTCTATTTGCAATTGGTACAAATGGCGGGTGAATTATCCACTCTATCGTTTAAATTCGATTTGCTTGGCGCAAATGCCGATGGCAACGAACCTTCCTTACCGGTTTATGATCATGCGATGATTGCATCCTGCTTTAGAAAAGCGATTCGTGTGGTTGGGGCTATTATGGATGAAATCACTGCCGGCCCGGATTACGTCACAACTATGTTGTTCGATGGAACCTACTTTTATTCAGATGTGAATACTCGAATATTTCAGGGTCAAAATCGATTCTATTTACATGTTAAAACCGAACTGGACACTGAACAGGTAGTCGCTCTTATGGGCGCGTATGCAAAAATCGCATCGCGAGAGCTTTTGCCTATTTTAGTGGCGCGATCGTTGGCGGGAATACCGCTGGAGCATGTATCTACGCCGCCTTCTGTGCTTCCACGCACCGGGCACAGCCATTATTTTGAGATTCATTCACATGCGGATGTTTGGACGTCCGTAAAAGAGATGCAAAATCTAGCGGTTTATCTGGATAATCCGCCCCAAGACATGGAAATGGAATTGATGGTGATCTATGGTTAATTCAAAAATTACGCTCACAACTATATTTTCCCATTTGTTTGCTTACGTGCAAGGGCTTAGAAGATTGGGCGGACAGTCGCATCCAGCGTATCAAGTGGTTCGAACACGGATCAATTCCTTATTGGAAGAGAGCGCCGCGCGCGCGCGCGACGGTGCGACAGACCCGCGCGATTATGATGAAGCTCGTTTTGCTGTTTGCGCATGGGTGGATGAAACACTGATGTCAACCCCTTGGAGCGCAAGCGAAGAGTGGCGGAGGAATCTTTTGCAAAGCGAATTGTACGGAATTACCAATGCGGGTGAGGAGTTCTTTGAACGCCTGAATCGGATTCCAAATGAACAAAACGAAGTGCGTGAAGTCTATTTTTGGTGCCTAGGTTTAGGGTTTACAGGGAGATTTTGTAACCCCGGTGATGATTTGTTGCTCACACAATTGAAAAAAGCCACACAACGTCAGCTTTCCAAAGACAGTGCTGTTCCAATGGAATACAAAACTAAAACGATGTTTGATGTCGCATACCGTGGTTTGGGTGATGCGGGCGGAAGGGAAAACGTTGCACAAAAAAGATGGACGCCTTTTAGATTGGTGCTCTTGACAGTCCCGCCGACAATGCTCGGTTTATTGTATTTAGTGTATCAATTCGTCCTGAGCGGCATCAGCAGTAACGTTGTCGCGCGTTTGGGAGGAGGATAATTTATGAATTTTTTAGAAAAATTCTGGAAGGCGATTCTTATTGTGTTGGCGATCACGTTATTGATCGTATTAATCGCCTTTCTTGCTTACGCGATGCAATGGTCCTTAGTGAAGGTTTTGTTAGTCATATTAGGTGTAGGAGCAGCGGTTATTTCAGTGTGGGGTGGGTATCGCTTTTGGAAATGGTATAAGCGATATCGTGCAGAGTCGGAGGCCAATGAACAGGCATCGCCTAGCTTACAGAGAAAATTAAAGAAAATCGAAAATTTATTTAATAATGCGGTAGGCCGAATCAAAAGATCCAAACTCCGCGCCAAGGGGAATCCACTTTATGTTTTGCCCTGGTATGTAATGATCGGTGCGCAAGGGGTGGGAAAAACCAGAGCGTTAAAAAATAGCCGTGTTTCTATTCCGTTGTTGGAAGGCGACCAAGCGCCGGATCCAGCGGATGATCTGGGACAATGGTGGTTAATGGAAGAATCCATTGTTATCGAAACACCGAGTCGCTATATATTCGATAATTCGAGTGAAAGCCGGGCGGAATGGCTTAGATTTCTTAATTCATTTAAGAGATTTCGACCATGGCAGCCACTAAACGGTGTCATAGTCGCATTGTCCGCTGCAGATCTTTTGGGTAGGCGTACCACTGAGTGGCAACTTGAGGTAGAAGTTTTGCGCACCCGCGTCGCCGAACTGATAAAGCAGGTCGGCGTGCGTGTGCCTATATATTTTATGATAACACAGATTGATAAGTTGGCGGGTGCCGCAAAATTTTTTGAGAGATTTCCGGAAGCTGTACTCAGTCAGGCTATGGGAGTTTTGATTCATGAACAATCCAACGGCCAAGACATAGAAAAACTGTTACAAGGAGCGCTTGAACAAGTTAAGCAATCTTTGGATCGCATGCGTTACGGCGTTCTCACTGGAACTGCGCCAGAAGAAATTAGAGCAAGTGAGTTGATATTCCCTGAAGATATCGCAGCTGTAGGCAAGGCATTAAGCAACCTTGCAGTTACGTTGTTTGACAAAGCTTATTATGAAGAAACACCGATATGCCGAGGCATTTACTTTACCAGCGCCCATCAAGAGGGTAGTTTGGTTTCAATTTTTGAAAGGGAATTGCCCAGTGCTAATATGGTTGGGATTGCAAACGCACAAGAACGAAGTTATTTTTTGCGCGGGTTTTTGGGTACCGTTTTAAAACAAGAAAAATCGATCGCAAGGCCAACGAAACGCGCGGTTAGTCTACAAGCATTGCGCCAAAATGTGGGGCTGGTTGCCTGGGCGTCTATTTGCGTTGTATTTGGTCTATTGCTTACGAATGCCTTTTTTGCCAATTTGCGTGTGATAAATATGGCGGCTCAAGGTTTGCCGTCCGATTTAGCAACGAAAACCAAACTGGAAACAGAGTTGGCCAATTTGGCGGCCATTCGGTCCGCAGTGATGTTGATAGAAAATGAAAATAGCCAGTCTTGGATGACGCGTTTTTTCATCGGGCAAAGTACACGGACCGGCGAAAAAATGGCGGCAGAGCATAATCGTCGCTTTCAACGGTTAATAGTACAGGCATTTGAACCCGCATACGGTACGGCGTTGGATGAAGTTGCTAGCGGCGCGGACCCTAGTAAGTTAGCAAATTATATAGATTTTATGACACGCAGGATTAAACTTGCGCAGTCGGCAATTGAAGGCGACCTGGGTCTGAGTAAGTTATTGGAAAACTACCAACCCAATAGCCAGGTGTTTTCAGAAACGCTCAATTTTAATAACACTGATCTTTTGCCTTCGGTCACAAGTGGCTATACGGCCTATGTACACTGGTCAAGCGGAACTCAAAACAAGGACATCATAAAGCAGGAACGCGCGCGTTTGGAAGGGTTGTTAAAAAATCCTGAAATTGGATTGATGTGGCTGATCCAATGGGCAAATATGCAACCAACCGTCGAGGATGTTACTACACGCCGATATTGGGATGTAGATGCGAACGGAGATAGAGCGGCAAAAGTCTCACGCGCATTTACTCCTGAGGGATGGTTAATGATTCGCGATTTTCTACTGGAAATAGAAAAGGTAGTAAATGATAAGGATATTTTGAATGAAAATAAAAAATCGTTTATGTCGGAATATCGTAGTCTCTACTTTTTAGCTTGGCGCGAATATATGGCAAAATTCGATTCAGGCTCAACCGCGTTTTCCGGTCGCGATAAAAAGCAAAAAATGGCCGTGTTCATCACGGGGAAAGATACGCCTTACCTGAAATTCCTTAATGACCTGCCAACGGTTTTAGCGCCAGTGTTAGCAAAAACCAGCGAGGAAAAAAATGGCAAGGATGAAGAGCAAGAAGAGGACCCAAGTTGGGTTGCGCTTTCTGTTCAGTTCGCCAAAATGAGTAGTCCAGACTATCTTGAACAGTCTAAGGGCGGAAACAAAATGGTTTCGAAGTTGGTAAAGAAAGGTGCGAGCCTTTTGGGTTCGGCGGGAAAGATGGCGTTGAAGGCGACCAAAACTAAGAAAAAGAAAGCTGCGACAGAAGAACAGATTGCGACCATCGTCGCGCGCTATCAGGAAAATATTGGTAAGTTAGGACAACAAACCAAGTCCACCCAGGCTTCCTTCGAAATGGCTAAAACCGCGTTTGCTGAGGCTGGCACAGTCGTAGGTGAACCAGCAGCGATTCCCAATAAACTTGATTGGGATCTTCAACAGTTGGAAGAAACTATGGGTGATGGCGATGCAGAAGAAGATGTAGTGTGGAAATATTTGCGTCGTCAGTTTGAATTGACTTGGGGCGTAGTTGTAGATCGCACTGCGCAGCATTTACAACAGGTCTGGCAGGATGAGGTGCTGACAGCGGCGGATAATCTAAATGGATGGGCTAAGATTGATGCGCTACAGGGCGAAAAAGGAAAGGTTTGGGAATTTCAAACCACTCACTTGGTTTCATTTGTTAAGAAAACGCGGGGTGGAATGGATATTAAACGCCTTTATAACGCGAGTTTTGCGTTTACACCACAAATGGTGCATTTGCTTAATAACGGTAAAGTAGGCGCCGGATCAGGTGGTGGTCCAATGACTGTGAGTGTCGGTGCTTTGCCTACGGGAGTAAATAGCGATGCCGATGTGAAACCTCATTTGACAAAATTAATATTGCAGTGCGGGTCGGGTAATATTGAATTGGATAATTACAACTACCCAATTCAAAAGAAATTTCAATGGAATCCCGCTGATTGCGCAGATGTGGTTCTGCAGATATATGTAGGCGATGTGGTATGTGAGCGTAAGTATTCCGGTTTTAGCGGGTTTACAGAATTCATGAAGGATTTTCGTGGTGGACCCAAAACCTATAGCAAGGAGATGTTCCCCGCGCAAGCTGGGCGCTTGGCCGGATATCGAGTGAAAAATATTACAGTAGGTTATCAGTTTTCCGGGCAAAGCGGTTCTGGTGGTGGTGGAGGCCCGTCGCGAGGGCCGGTCGAAGTGCCGGAACGTCTAGTATTGATAGATTGAGGAAGAGAAAATGACGCTCGCAATTGAGACCGCACAAGCCATCATGCAGCCATTCGCACAGGCAGGCGCGCCGCTTGGCGTCTCCGCGCGTTATGAGCCTGAATACGAATTTGTTGAACAGGAGGTTGCCAAACTGGGGGGGTTGGATCCTAACAGTGTTCAGTGGCGCACTATAGCGCAACAAGGCAGTGCCATACTAAATTCAAAATCCAAAGACTTAGCGATCGCATGCTATGTAAGCGTCGCATGGTTTGTCACAGAAGGTACCGCCGGACTGGCTTCGGGACTGGAGGTTATAAGCTGGCTGCTAAATGACTGGGAAGGGATTTTTCCAGAAAAGAAAAGGTTACGTGGGCGAATAGCTGCCTTGCAATGGCTTGCTGGCCAACTAGAACGCGAATTGGGTACTCGAAAAATTCCAAAAGGTGACGCTGTTTTTGCAATGCGTAGTGTGGAGAACCTTGAGAAGATCGGTGAGAAATTAAATTCTTTATTGGGTAGCGACGCGCCTAATTTTGCGGTTTCGATACGTCTCTTAAAGGCTGCTGCGAATGCGGGCATGAAGGACGTGGCCAGTCGTACAGACGGATTGAATACGGATGATACTGCCCACCCTATAAACCATCGCGACGCGTCAGATGATGAATCCTCCATCGCTTCATCCACCAACGGTTCAGGCACCGTCAGCGCAAAGAGCAACTCAGCGTTGTCAATCGCAACACCCTCAGATGTACCGAAGGTTTTGCGGAATGTTCAAGACATGTTGAGGCAAGCGGCTGCGGTTATATTGGCTCAAAAAATTGAAGACGTACGTGCCTATCGTTATATTCGTATTGCAGCCTGGTTAAACATTGACAGTGCGCCACCCGCTCAAAACGGGGTAACCAGTTTGCGTCCGGTTTCAAGCGATGTATTGGCTAAGAGTCGTAGCTATCTGTCCTCCGGTGACTACCGTAACTTGCTAATCGAAGTGGAAAATTCAATTGCGCGTGCACCGTTTTGGATTGATGGCCATCTAATGAGTTTTCGGGCGTTACATGCCCTGGGTACGAGTAGTTACGCGGCGCGGGATTTTGTTGCTCGCGAGGTAGGACGATTCGTCGAACGTTTCCCCGGCATCGTAGAGCTTAAATTTAATGACGAGACACCCTTTGTCAGTAGCGAAGCACGTACCTGGTTAGATCAAGAAGTAAAAGCCACCTTGGGCGGAGACTCAAAAACCACCGTTGTGCCCGCACTACCTACTGCCACTGTCGCGTCAACCCAAGTCGCGCAGGATTTTGATGACCCATTGAAAGAAGTGCAGGAGTTGGTAAGTCAGGGGAAATTTAAAGAAGGCATGCAGAAGTTTTCTGCGCTCCAGGCGCGTACTGCCCCCGGGCGGCAAAAATTCTTACTACAATTAAAGCAGGCGCGCATGTGCATAGAGCAACAACGGGCGGACCTGGCTTTACCGCAGTTGGAAGCCCTGGAAGTCGAAATTACCCAGCGGCATTTAGACGAGTGGGAACCGGAAATTACTAAAGATGTTTTGCAGTTATTGTTATTGTGTTATGAACGACTTGGCGAGGTACGAAAAAAACTCGGCACCAAAAAGGGCGATAAAATACAGGAATTCTATGCTCGTCTTTGTCGTCTAGACTTGGCTTGCGCGATGGAAATGAATGACAGGGCGTCTTTTAAAAAATTGGTTGATTTGGCGTATGAAGTCTAACCGCGGTATCACACCGCAACTATGGGAGAAAATTTATGGCAGGTGATAGCTCAGTGGCCCCAAAAGAACGCATCAATATATCATATAAATCGGGAGCGGACGGCGCGCAGCAAGATGTAGAGTTGCCGTTCAAAATGTTATATGTCGGCGACTTTACCGGGCGCCAGGATGATCGTCCGTTGGAAGACCGCAAACCGATTGACATCAATAAAGAAAATTTTAATGACGTTTTAAAAAACATGTCATTGAGTGTAAACCTTTCGGTGCCTAACAAGGTTTCCGGTGTAGAAGGTGATGAACTTTCAGCAAGCATTAAATTCGAATCTATGAATGATTTTGGGCCAGAAAGCGTCGCGCATCAAATCCCGGAAACTGCAAAGTTGTTGGAATTGCGTCAGGCCTTGGTTGCATTAAAAGGTCCTTTGGGAAATGTGCCCGCATTTCGGCGTAAATTGCAAGATATGATCGGCGATGAAAATGCAAGGGCCAAGTTAATGAGCGAGCTGAAGATAGAAGGCAAGTGAAAAATCGTTTATTTAATATACATCGCAGTTTAGGAGCGCTTTATGAGTGATACAGAAGTTAAACGGGCGAATGCCGCGCTGACGGAAGAAAGCGACGTATCTCTACTTGACGAGATTATGCATGAAACCAAATTGAATCCCGCAGAAGAAGGCTATGACATCGCTAAGCGGGGTGTTGAGATTCTTTTGGGAGAAATTACCAAAGGTCAACAATCAATCGAGCGTGTGGATAAGGCGCTTATCGACCAGCTCATCGCCAATATTGATGAAAAGATCAGCCTTCAGTTAGATGAAGTGATGCACCATTCTGATTTTCAAAAACTGGAATCAGCCTGGAGAGGATTGCGCCTGGCGGTCGACCGTACTGATTTTCGTGAAAATATAAAATTCGAAATCGTATCCGTATCCAAAGATGATCTTTTGAATGATTTTGAAGACTATCCGGATATCACTAAAACCGGTTTGTATAAGCATGTTTATACTGCTGGGTATGGCCAGTTTGGTGGCGAACCGACGGGTACCATAATTGGTAACTATGAATTTACGCCAGGCGCGCAGGATATGAAGCTTTTACGCTATGTTTCTAGCGTGGCCGCAATGGCTCACACACCATTTATCAGTGCTGCAGGTCCGCAATTCTTCGGTCTGAACGACTACCAGAAGCTGCCGGATTTGAAAGATATGAAATCGCTATTTGAATCACCGGTATACGCGAAGTGGAACGGTTTTCGCGAAAGTGAAGATGCTCGATATGTCGGTTTGACCATGCCGAGATTTTTGTTGAGAGTCCCCTATGGTAAAGAAAGTAACCCGGTAAAAGAGTTTGATTATCGGGAAAACGTACATAAGTCCCATGCAGATTATTTGTGGGGCAATACTGCATTTACTTATGCGACACGATTAACCGAAAGTTTCGCAAAATATAGATGGTGTCCGAACATCGTCGGTCCTCAAAGCGGTGGCGCGGTGGTGGATTTACCGGTGCATACGTTTGAAGCAATGGGGGAGATCGCAAGTAAAATTCCTACTGAAGTTTTGGTATCAGATCGACGGGAATATGAACTTGCAGAAGAAGGTTTTATTCCGTTGACGATGCGTAAAGGTTCGGATAATGCGGCGTTTTTCTCTTCCAATTCAGTACAAAAACCGAAAGTGTTCGGCAATACCCCGGAAGGAAAAGAGACAGAAACAAACTATAGGCTTGCTACTCAATTGCCCTATATGTTTATCATTACGCGGCTGGCTCATTATATCAAAGTGATTCAAAGGGAGAATCTTGGGAGTTGGAAAAATAAAAATGATTTACAGCGAGAACTCAATGAATGGATACGACAATATGTTTCAGATCAAGAGAATCCGTCGCCGGCGGTACGCAGCCGTCGCCCACTTAGAAAAGCTCAAATAGCGGTTGAAGATATTAAAGGACATCCAGGTTGGTACACTGCAGCGATTAATGTGGTACCTCATTTTAAGTATATGGGTGCTAGTTTCACACTTAGTTTAAAAGGAAAATTGGAAGGTGCAGAATAGAATAACCTGGGCGTTGATTTATGGCATACAACCGCAGCTTTTTTGAAAGGCTAAACAATGCCGATGTGCGCGATGCGACGACGGTTGTCGATAAGACTCGTGTCGCGCGCTCTGTGTTGCGCCATTTGATGCAGATGTTAAACACACGGCGCGGAAGTGTACCTACGCAACCAGATTACGGTCTTCCGGATTTTAACGATATGGTTTCACGTTTTCCAGATGCAATACAAGAGTTAAAAAAGGAAATTAAATTTTGTTTGGAAAAATATGAGCCGCGCCTCTCACAGATACATGTTGGGCATATCGCGGATAAGGCGAATCCGTTGGCATTGCGGTACGAAATATCCGCCACCTTAATGTTGGATAATGAGAAATCCGACATTTGGTTTGAGACGACCTTAAATTCTATGGGTAAGGTTTCGGTCAGAGGCTAGTATGGAATTTCAAAGATATTTTCAAGAAGAATTGGCTTATCTACGTGAGACTGGAAATGAGTTTTCACGTGAATACCCAAAACTGGCGCCGTTTTTGTCCCGAAAAGGCAATGATCCTGACGTAGAACGGTTATTGGAGGGTTTTGCTTTTTTTGCTGCAAAGCTTCGTCAAAAAATTGATGACGATCTGCCGGAACTTAGCCAAGGTCTTATGCAGCTGCTTTGGCCCCACTATCTTCGCCCTTTGCCCAGCACTAGTATTTTGAAGTTTTCACCTAAGAGTGATTCAACAATTACTACGTGCAAGAAAATACAGAGAGGCACGCCAGTCGGTTCTACCATGGTACAGGGCGTCTCAGCTTTGTTTCGCACCTGCTATGATGTAGCACTATTGCCCTTGGAAGTAAAACATGTCGATTTAAAAAGTATAGGGAATAGTTCTATTTTAGAGCTTACTTTTGGCGTTAATGGCGAAATGACATGGGATACCATAGAGCTGGATTCGTTGCGTTTATTTTTGAATGCAGAATCCAGCCTATCTTCCACAATGTATCTTTGGTTTTTTCAATACTTGGATCGAGTAAAGGTTTATGGCGGTGAAGGCGGTGTAGAGGAACTCACACCGCAGCATGTTCAACCTGTAGGTTTTTCTTCGGATGAGGAGGTGATTCCTTACCGTTCAGCGGCGAACGCTGGATATAGATTGTGGCAAGAATATTTTACATTGCCGCAGAAATTTATGTTCATAGATGTGGTGCAATTGGGTGATGTCGCACGGCGAATGCCAGGAAGCAAGTCATTTAAATTGGCATTTCACTTTTCGCGCCCGTTTTCAAACATTGTTAGAGTCGGTGTCCATAATTTCCAGCTACATTGCACGCCAATTATAAATTTGTTTAAAAAGGATGCGGAACCAATTCGTTTGGATCGAGAGCGCATAGCTTATAAGTTGAGGGCCGATGATAATGAATCCGGTCGATATGAGATATTTGAAGTAAACAGCGTAAGTGGGTGGACACAGGGCACTAAAGAGCGCAGGTTTTATCGACCGTTTATCTCCTTTGATAGAGAGGGACGCGATAACGAATATTTTTATGAAATTCATCGGAAATCCTCCATCAAAGATAAATCCATTGAAACTAGCTTGAGTTTTTTATATCCACCGGATGCGTCTTTGGACGTGGAAAAGGAAGTTATATCCGTAGAGTTGCTCTGTACAAATGGTAATTTGCCTCAGATGTTGCGTGAAGGTGATGTATGTGTCGGAGTGGACGGTTCACCACAGTATGCGACGTTCGAGAATGTTATTCCTGCCACCGCAAGTTATCCGCCGCCTTTAGGAAAAGATATGCTGTGGTTGCTAATCTCAAATATGGCGCCTAATTACACCTCAATGGTGGATGTTGATACACTTTGCAGCGTAATTTCACTTTACAATACTCCTGCGCATTATCATGCTCAATCAGCGCGTGCGGGGGAATTGAGGTTGTCAGGTATTAAAAAAGTAGTTTCTAATCAAGCAGTCATTATGCGCCGAGGTATGCCTGTACGTGGCATGCGAACTAAAATTGAGATGCAAAATACAAAATTTGGCGGCAGCGGAGAAATGTTCTTGTTTGCGACTGTGCTTGCGGAATATCTTGGCGTGTATGTGGCGCTTAATTCATTCAATCAACTGGAAGTGTACGACACGGACAGCGGCGAGGAATACACATGGCGACCGAAGGCCGGCAGTCAGACATTGATTTAAATAAAGATCACCCGCTAATTCATGACGCGGCGCGTTATGAGTTTTATCAGGCTGTTTGGCAATTGTCTAGGTTGCAGAATGGCTGTGTGCCGCTGGGTACAACTGGGCCTATTGGCAGAGAACCAGTCTTGTTTGAAGGTAATCTTAGCCTAGGGTTTATGAAAAGTGAAATCGAGTCCGCTCGTTGGGTGGATTCGTCGTCTGGTGAATTGCCGCAAGTACGAATGATGTTGAATTTTATGTCCATGTACGGTGTAAGTTCTCCGCTACCTACATATTACACAGAAGAAATTCTTGAAAGAGAATTTGATGAGCGCGTAGCGCGCCATTTTTTGGACATATTTAATCATCGCTTTGCCTCGTTGTTGTTCGCATTGTGGAAAAAATACCGTTATTTTACCCAGTTTCAGAATTCCGCTGAAGATGAATTATCCAAGTACCTATTTAGCCTGATTGGCTTGGGAAGAAAAGCGCAAAGGAACTCTAAGGATTTGGATTGGCAGCGGTTGATTCCCTTGTCTGGTATGTTGGGGCGCAGAGTTGCGAATGCCGCGACTATGGAAACAGTCGTATCTAGGTATTTTAACGAAGTTCCTGTAACTGTGGAACAATTTATCTGTCAACGCGTGAATATTGATCATTCACAGTGGAATAGTTTAGGCAAGACCAACGCATGGTTAGGTCAGGATGCATTCTTGGGCAGCAGCGCGATTGATGCTGCGGGCTCTTTTCTACTACATATTGGACCTCTTTCGTATGATCGATATCTGGAATTCCTGCCAACAGGTAAAAACTACCGAGCACTAAGAGAGTTGGTAAGTTTGATGATGACGGAAACTATGTCGTATTCTGTCAGTATCAAAGTCGATGCTACGCAGGTGCCAAGAGTACAATTGTCACGGAACAGCACAGTTGGTCTTGGTTGGGCGACTTGGTTAGGTAGGTCCCGCGCAAATTACATAGAGATTTTACAGGCATAAGCTTATCAGCGAGGCTTGATAGCAATCCTTGTTTAGGCTACCTCTATTAATTCGATCAGAGGAAGGTGAGCTAGCAGAAAAGGGTCGAGAAGCTAGGGTTTGCACGCAGACTTCCGTTACGCGGCCCTGCCTTTGAGCGTCTTTTCAACGACGCGTTGCGCTTTTCAGCAAATTGTTGAAGAGCCCTTTAGTAAATAACTTTATAACTGGAGGTTTTAGTATGATAGGTGTAGATCTCAAAACCCTAATTGAGCGATTGGACTCGTTTTGTAAACGTACGTTAGAAGGTGCCGCCGGCCTTTGCGTGGGACGCGGAAACTATGAGATCACCACCGAACATTTTTTGCTTAAGGCGCTTGAAGACACTCAAAGCGACGTACATTTTATTTTAAGGCATTTTGGCATTGAGATAGAGCGCTTACAGTCACGACTTATGCGCGTTGTAGAGTCCGCAAAGGCGGGTAATACTCGGAAGCCTGTTTTTGCAACGCTATTGATTGAGTTACTGGAAGACGCGTGGTTAGTTTCTTCGTTGGAACTTAAGTCTGCGCAAATTCGCTCTGGCGCCATATTGCTGGCGATGTTGTCTAGAAAGAATCGATATATTTTAGACGATTATTATGCGGACTTAGAACCTGTTTCTGTGGAAACATTGAAGACACAGTTTCATGCTATCGTTGCACATTCAAACGAAGTCACAAGCACATTTTCGGAAGGCGTACCAGCGACCGCTACTTCAGCTGGAAGTGGTGACCTAACTGCATTGAAAAAATACGCGAACAACTTTACGGAACAGGCGCGCTTAGGCAGAATAGATCCCGTATTTGGTCGAGACAAAGAAATACGACAAATGGTCGATATTTTGGCTCGTCGTCGCAAAAACAATCCAATCGTTGTAGGGGAACCGGGTGTTGGCAAGACTGCGGTAGTCGAGGGCCTGGCGCTTAAAATCGTTCAGGATGATGTGCCTGATGTCTTGAAGGGTGTAGAAATTTACGGCTTGGACTTGGGCTTGTTACAGGCGGGAGCGAGTGTAAAAGGAGAGTTTGAGCAGCGACTAAATTCCGTAATTACGGAAGTTAAGTCATCACCCAAACCGCTTGTGTTATTTATAGATGAAGCGCATACCTTAATAGGTGCGGGTGGGAATGCTGGAGGAAGTGACGCCGCCAATTTGTTGAAACCTGCGCTAGCACGCGGTGAGCTACGCACTATCGCAGCGACTACCTGGTCTGAATATAAGAAATATTTTGAAAAAGACGCTGCGTTGGCAAGAAGATTTCAAGTTGTAAAAGTTGAAGAACCGTCGGTGGATGATGCCATCCTGATAATGCGCGGTTTGAGAGAAAAATATGAACAGGCACATGGGATTTATGTGCGTGATGAGGCGGTAGTTGCATCGTCACAATTATCCGCACGCTATATCAGCGGTAGACAACTACCTGATAAATCGGTGGATTTACTCGACACGGCGTGCGCTCGCGTTAAAATAAGTTTATCCGCTAAACCTGATACTCTTGATGACTTAGAACGTAGCGTCGCCGCAATGGAACGACAACGTTCCGCCGTTGAGCGCGATATAGCCACAGGTCTTAAAAAGAAAGACGAAGACTTTTACACGCTAACTGCAATGATTTCCACGCAAAAAGATAAAATCGCGGAACTCACGGCTCGTTGGGAGGCAGAACGGGCGCTGGTCGCGATTATTACAAAACATCGCGGTGAAATTGCCAAGCGAAAACTTGCTAGCGCGGAAGGTGACGGCGAAACCTCACAGTTAGAGCAAGAGTTGAACGAAATTGAACGACAGTTGTTGAAGCAGTCCAATGGTCGTCCGTTAATAGATTATGAAGTTACCGCTGACGTGGTCGCAAAGGTGGTTGCGGATTGGACGGGTATTCCCGTAGGAGATATGGTCAAAGATGAGGCAGAGACACTGCTCAGGATGGGAGATCGTCTGCGTACGCGTATCAAGGGACAAGACCAGGCGGTGGGTGCAATAGAACGCGGTGTCCAAGCGGCCAAGGCGGGGTTGAATAATCCAAATAGTCCGATTGGGGTGTTTTTGTTTGTGGGTCCCAGCGGGGTCGGCAAAACGGAATGTGCGTTAGGTGTTGCGGATTTGTTGTTTGGTGGTGAACGTTTTGTAGTCACAATCAATATGTCTGAATTTCAAGAGAAACATACAGTTTCACGCCTAATCGGTTCACCGCCGGGCTATGTGGGGTATGGAGAAGGTGGTATTCTCACCGAAGCGGTGCGTCAACGCCCGTATTCAGTGGTACTGCTGGACGAGGTGGAAAAAGCGGATCTAGAGGTGATGAATCTTTTTTATCAGGTTTTTGATAAAGGCACCTTGTCGGATAGCGAAGGTCGCGTTGTTGATTTCAGAAATACGGTCATTATTTTAACCAGCAATTTGGCAACGGACGAAATTATGCATTACTGTGCGGATAGTAAACGCATTGATACGGAAGCACTTAGCCAACATATCCGCCCTGTTTTGAGCAGACATTTTAAACCCGCTCTGTTGGCGCGCATGGAGATTGTGCCGTTTTATCCGATAGACAGCAGCGTGATGGGGGATATTGTTAAGTTAAAGTTGGATAAAGTTGTTAAACGATTGGCCGGTAGCCAAAAAATAGAAATGACTTATTCAGGCGATGTCGTAGACAAAATTGTAATGCGATGTACAGAGGTTGAAACCGGCGCGCGAAATATTGATCATATCGTCAATAAACATTTGTTACCTAGGTTGTCGACTGAAATCCTGCAGCAGATTAACGCGGGCACGCAAGCTTCCAGCTTAACTCTAGGCGTGGGTTCAGACGGTGATTTTTCCTACCTTTTTGAGTAGCAAGTAATGGCACGTTGTAGCGTTGTAATTCAACGCACACCACAAAAGGACGCATATATGATAAATAACAGCGGAGATCATGCGCAGACATTGCAAGAGTTTATAAAAATAACTACCTTGCTGTCCAAGGAGCGTAATTTTGATCGCCTTTTGACTCAGGTTGTGAGTTCTACACGGTTGTTGGTGAACGCGCAAGCCAGTCTTGTTTGGTTGTTGGATGCGACTAAACGCCACCTATATCTTGAAACTTATATGGGTGGTTCAAAACTCGCGCGTCCAGAAAATGTTCAGCCAATAGAATTGTATGATGCGCGAAAGCAAAATGAGCGCAATATTGTTGCGCATGCTGCATTTAGCGGGAAATCCATCAATATAGTGAATATATACGAATATACCGGGTACCAATTTGACACTCTTTACAGATTGGATAAAATCCTTGGAACGAAAACTGCGTCTTGCCTCACAGTACCGTTGATCGATCATGAAGGCATTACGGTAGGCGTGTTACAGATGTTAAACGCGTTGAATAAAGAGGGTGAAGTCATTTCTTTTGATGATAATGATGAGAATTTAGTGCGCGCGTTGGGATGCCAAGCGGCGGTAGCGATTGAGAATACCAAACTCTTCGAAGAAAATCGCTATCTCATCAAAGCGCTTGATGAATCAAACCGCAAATTGAGGCAGGAAAATAAATCGTTGATAGCAAAGATGCATGGGCACTATGATTTTAGCCGTATAATCGGCAATAGTGACGCGATTAAAAAGATTCTTGGGTTAATAAAGAAGATTCTGCCGTCTGACGCTACTGTTTTAATTTTGGGAGAGACTGGCACCGGCAAAGAATTGGTTGCTCAATCGATTCACTACAACAGTAATAGAAGAGAAAAACAATTTGTTGTTCAGAACTGTGCGGCGCTGCCTGAAAATCTATTGGAAAGCGAATTGTTCGGGTATAAAAAGGGCGCATTCAGCGGAGCAGGCGCGGATAAAAAGGGACTAATCGAGCTCGCTGACGGTGGAACGTTGTTCTTAGACGAAATCGGAGATATGCCGCTGGGTTTGCAGGCGAAAATATTACGCGTGTTACAGGAAAAAGAGGTACGGCCGTTGGGAGGAACTGTCGCGCGCAGAGTGAATGTGCGCATCGTTGCCGCAACACATCAAGATCTCGCATCAAAAGTCAAGCTAGGGAGTTTTAGAGAAGATCTTTTTTATCGATTGACTATATTTCCGGTTACCGTACCCCCATTGCGTGACCGTCGCGATGATATTCCGGCATTGGTGAAATATTTTATCGATCAATTAGCGCAGAAATATGAAAAAGAAATCATTGGGATTTCACCTGTGGTACTGAATTTTTTGATGCGCTACCGCTATCCAGGAAATGTACGTGAGCTACGAAATATTATTGAGCGTTCAATATTGCTCGCGGATTCGGGTGGACACTTATTGCCTGAACATTTCGACGAAGAACTGGCGCTCGCAGTGCAATCATCGGAAAATTCGTTGTCTTTGG
The DNA here is from genome assembly GCA_029857925.1 of Gammaproteobacteria bacterium. Lineage (GTDB taxonomy): Bacteria > Pseudomonadota > Gammaproteobacteria > S012-40 > S012-40 > CAKKRP01. Next base: position 7,789 of record JAOUGF010000001.1, on the reverse strand, counting down.
GTAATGAAAAGTCAGCGAATGGGAAGCTACGAGAATTATTGGAAAAGTATGAGTCAGGTGTCATTCGAGCTCAGTTAGCGCGTCATCGTTGGAATCAAACACAAGCGGCGGAGGCACTAGGTGTTTCCAGACGTACATTAATTGATAAAATAGCGCGCTACAAAATCCAAACCGTAGACGTGGCGGACGACGTTTTATTGTAAATTTTTAATGTTAGGGCGCCTTGCTGCCTTGTCATCAAATGAAGTCTCGATAGTATTCATCTCTTTGGCTGCAACTCGCTATGCCGGTATGAGTAGGCGAAGTATACAATTATTCCGAAAGCTAACCAAATTGCGAATCGTATCCAAGTGATAAATGGTAGGCTCGCCATTAGATACAAGCAAAATAAAATGCCTAATAATGGTATGAAAGGCATCAATGGTGTCTTGAAAGGGCGGTGCAAATCAGGTCTTGTGTAGCGCAACATTAGAACGCCTGCACATACCGTCACAAATGCTGCCAAGGTCCCGATATTTACCAGTTCAGCGACATCCCCTATGGGGGTAAAACCTGCGATCATTGACATGCATAAGCCGCTTGCTAGGATTAACCTGACCGGCGTTTGGGTGTGCGAATTAACTCTTGAAAATGCAAGCGGTAGTAAACCATCCCTCGATATGGATAAGATTATCCGCGTCAGACCATAATAAAGCACGAGCATTACGGTGGTTAATCCTGCTATTGCACCTGCGGCTACGAATCCGGCTGCCCAGCGGTGGCCGAGACGCAATAATGCGTCAGCCACCGGCGAGGGGCTGTTGAGTGATTGATAAGGTACTATGCCAGTCAGTATAGCGGCAACCGCCATGTAAATTAGCGTGCACACGATCAATGAGCCCAATATACCGATAGGGAGATCTCGGCGAGGATTTTTAGCTTCTTCAGCTGCTGTTGATACCGCATCAAAGCCAATATACGCAAAAAAGATAATCGCAGCGCCTGAGGCAATGCCGGGCCAGCCAAAAGGGGCGAAAGGCTGCCAGTTGGCAACGTCAATATGCGAAGCGCCGACCCCTATAAAAATACTAATGGCCAATAGCTTAATCACTACCATCACCGTATTAAATCGTGCACTGTGGTGTACGCCTAGCGCAAGGAGAATCGCGAGAAACAAAATAATGCCTGCGGCGGGTAGATTGATCAGGCCGCCTTCCACAGGGGAATGCACTAATTCAATAGGCAATTGAATGCCCATTGCTTTGAGTGCATTATTAACATAACTTGACCATCCAATCGCAACAGCGGAGGTCGCAACACTATATTCTAGTATCAAGTCCCAACCGATAATCCATGCCAAGATTTCGCCAAACCCGGCGTAGCTATAGCCATAGGCGCTGCCGCAACCGCCTATCATCGCCGCCAATTCCGCGTAAGAAAGTGCCGCAAATGCGCACGCGAAACCGGCAATAACAAAGGAAACCATTATCGCCGGACCGGCGTGTGTCGCAGCCGCCACCCCAGTAAGCACGAATATTCCAGCACCGATAATTGCGCCTATACCTAATATAGTGAGATCTAGCGCCGACAAGCAGCGTTTCAGCCCGGAATCCTTTTGCACATCGGCATTGATAGGTTTAGTGCGCAATATGTTCATGGATCACCTAACGAGGTAGAGGGGTGGCACACGCATGTTATGCGTTCGAGGGCAGCGCTGATAGTATCAAGTTGCGCGTATACCCGCAATTAAAAACCGCTCATAAATTGTGTGAAAATGTATTGCAGATGGGGTTGCAGCGCCCCAGTATTTTACAAATTGGAATATTATTTGATGCGCTGAATGCGTAAGTTATTTACTCGTCGAGCGCTTTACTGGACGCGCTGCAATATTCCCGATGCCTTGGGGTGTTGCAACCAAATGACGGTGTATGAGTTTCATAACCTTCCAGGCGCGCTGCATCGCCCATAAGTAGCCTCCCGCGAGCGCTACAAATGTATAAGTCAATAGGTATTCCGGTACGCCATTGTAATATGCGGTTAAACCCGTCGTAGCAAGTACAGCTGCGATACCTAACATTATCCACACTGTTTGATTAGGCGTATAACCGGCCAATAGCAAAACGTGATGCAAGTGTTCGCGGTCCGGCGCGAATGGAGACCTGCCTTTTGATAGACGCCGCAACATAATACACACCGTGTCTAAAAGGGGGAGCGCAAAAATCCAAAGCGCGACTACCGGGGGGATTGCCGGGAAGTTCCCTTGCGTGAGTTGTATCAGCAACCATGCTAAGACAAACCCTAAGTACATGCTCCCCCCATTGCCCATGAAGATGGACGCCCGGCTACGCCAAGGGGCGCGCATATTAAAGCTAAGGAATGCAAGGATCGTTGCGATAAAGCACAATAAAAAGAAGGTATAATCGGTATAGCCGCTCAACGAGGTCGCGACGCAGATCGCGGCCAATGCGACTAGTACCAGGCCACCCGCCAAACCATCCATACCGTCAGACATATTGGTTGCGTTAGTGACGCCTACAGCAGAGAAAATCGTGAAAGGTATCGCGACTGCGCCTAAAGAGATGATAGTCGAACCGTCGAATAAATGACCGACATCAAACAGGTATTGTTCATTATATAGAATGACTATGAGTGATGCGCCAACTTGCGCCAGGAGACGAGAATATGCTGATAGACATAGATAGTCATCCAAGGTGCCTACAATGAGTAGCAATCCCGCCGCCATCAAGACGATAGGTAGGTTCTGCGGTAATGTGTCGATAAACAACAGACTTGTGCATAGGCCCAAAAACATCGCCATTCCACCGATGAGCGGGATTTCACCGTCGTGATCTTTGCGACCACCAGGTTTGTCTATGAGGCCGACCATGCGGGCAAGGGGATATAACAACCAGATAAAAATAATGGTAGCAATAGGTGCGACTACAATGGCCGTCGTATTCATCATCCGCGAATATCCTGACAAGGTTATATTGCTGATTATTTTAAGGTAAACTGCCGAATAGCAATTATGTTAAGTAGTTTGTTGCTATGCCACTAGAGCTTACCCGAAATTTGCAATTGATAAAAGAGGAGTGTTGCAAATTAGCCACATGAAGCAGAAAACGTGCAATATTAAGCCCAGTATGGTTACTGTATATGCTGATCCGCGGTGTTTGTGGGGCTGGCGTTGGATGGCATGGCTTATTTTTATAGGGATCTGGTATTTGTCCTTAACTTCTCGCCCACCAGATGTCTCCTCTATATCTTGGGGCGATAAGTGGGGACATTTGCTGGCTTATGCTACACTGATGTACTGGTTCGGGAGCCTATATCCACGTCGCCAGCGAACGAAGATCGCATATGCTTTTGTTACGATGGGTGTTGCGATAGAATTTATTCAAGGCACGACAGGTTATCGTACCTTTGAATTTGCAGATATGGCGGCGGATACCCTGGGTGTAGTGGTTGCACTTGTCGTCCTCCGCTATACGCGCATATCGTTCTTTGTTTGGGTGGAACAGGCGATCCTAAAATTATATTTCTTTATTGGAAGTCAACGTGAATGAATAAAATTGTACGCAAGGCAGTGTTCCCTGTTGCGGGGTTAGGTACACGGTTTCTACCCGCAACCAAGGCCAATCCTAAAGAAATGTTACCGATTGTGGACAAACCGCTTATTCAATACGCGGCGGAAGAGGCAGTAGCCGCCGGCTGTTCGGAATTGATTTTTGTAACCAGCAGCAGTAAGCGTGCGATAGAAGACCATTTTGACAAAAATTTTGAATTGGAAACCAAGTTAGCGGAAAACGGCAAAAAGGAATTGTTGCATATCGTGCGTTCAGTGTTGCCTGAGGGCGTTAGCTGCGTCTACATTCGTCAAGCGGAGGCCTTGGGTTTAGGCCACGCGGTATTGTGCGCGAAAGATGTAGTCGGAGATGAACCCTTCGCAGTGATACTCGCGGACGATTTGATAGACGGGAGCGGAAAAGGCGCACTCGCGCAAATGATAGACGTTCAACGTGAACGCGGGTATAGCGTGATCGGTGTAGAACCCGTAGAACCGAAAGATACCGACAAATACGGTATCGTCGCGATTGACACGCTAGACGATCGATTAGGTAAGGTAAAGGTTATTGTCGAAAAACCCAAGCCGGAAGTCGCGCCCTCGCATTTGGGCGTGGTCGGTCGATATATCTTGAGTCCGCGGATTTTTCATCATTTGACACGAATCTCGCGTGGTGCAGGCGGAGAAATCCAGTTGACGGACGGTATCGCCCGTTTACTTGCCGAAGAGTCGGTGTATTCCTATCAGTTTGAAGGCAAGCGTTACGATTGTGGAAATAAGCTGGGGTATTTGCAGGCGACCGTTGAATATGGACTCAAACATACAGAAGTGGGTGGTGCATTTGCTGCCTACCTAAAGACTTATGCACAGTGAGCAAGTTGCGCTAGAAATTGCATCAGTTGGTTGGTTTCTAGTCTAAACCGCGCTATGAGTGTTGCGTCGGGCGGTTGCTCCTTGCGCAACACGGATTCCAGTTCGGCGCATATCGTTTGCACGGCGGTAAGTCCGCAGAAGCTGCTTGAGCCGTGCAGTTTATGCACAATTTTTCCGGCCGCTTGCCATTTTCGCTGCTGCAATTGTGCCTCAATCTCCGCACATTGCCCGGGAAGTTCTTCCGCCAATATACTAAATAATTGGCGCGCCAAGGCCACATTGCCATGGGTTTGCACCAATACCGCTTGCCATTCCGGCGATGCCGTTAGAGGGGGAGACGTTTGTTTAATTGTCATTTGCAGTTTCGCTTAGTGAGTGACATCCATATAATAGCACTTTACCCCTGATCGGTTGGACCCATGGAATTTCCCACTATACAGTCGTTTATCGGCAATACCCCGTTGGTACGTTTACAGCGCATGCCCGGGCGTACATCGAATACATTACTCGCGAAGCTTGAAGGCAATAATCCTGCCGGGTCAGTGAAAGACCGGCCAGCCATGAGCATGATCGTCCATGCCCAGGCCCGCGGTGATATACACCCGGGAGATACGTTAATCGAGGCCACCAGCGGGAACACTGGTATTGCGTTGGCAATGGCCGCCGCCGTGATGGGGTATAGACTGATTCTCATTATGCCGGAACATATGAGTATAGAGCGGCGTGGTGTCATGAAGGCTTTTGGGGCAGAAATCGTGCTCGTCAGTCAATCCGCCGGTATGGAAGGGGCACGTGACCTTGCCGATGAAATGCGTCGCGCAGGCAAGGGTATAGTCCTAGATCAATTCGGCAATGCGGATAATCCGCGCGCGCATTACGAAGGGACTGGTCCCGAAATTTGGCGTGACACCCAAGGCAGAATTACACATTTTGTAAGCGCGATGGGAACGACCGGCACCATCATGGGGACGTCGCGATATCTAAAAGAACAAAATCCGCAGATCCAGATCGTGGGCGTGCAGCCCAGTGAGGGGTCGAATATCCCCGGGATACGTCGCTGGCCGGAGGCCTATTTGCCGCGTATTTACGAACCCCCTCGCGTAGATAGGATACTTGACGTGAGCCAAACGGATGCGGAAGAAACGACTCGTCGTTTGGCGCGTGATGAAGGCATTTTTGCAGGTATTTCCTCTGGCGGTGCCGTTGCTGCGGCATTACGTTTATCGCGTGAAGTTGAAAACGCGCTGATCGTTGTCATTATTTGTGATCGCGGCGACCGCTATTTATCCACCGGGGTATTCCCTGAATGATTAGTCCAATTTTTGTTTTTGACATTGAAACGGTGCCCGATGTGCAGACCGGGCGACGCATGTATGGTTTGGGTGATCTAAATGATAAGGATGCGGCGAACGCGCTGGCCCAATTACGTAGACAACAAACCGGCGGTTCGGATTTTTTAAAATTGCCATTGCATCGGATAGTCGCGATTTCCGCAGTATTGCGCACCAAGGATGCGTTCAAAGTGTGGTCTTTGGGCACGTCGGATTCCGATGAGGCAGAATTAATTCAGCGGTTTTTTGATGGCGTGGAAAAATTCGGACCTACACTCGTGTCTTGGAACGGCGGCGGTTTTGATTTACCGGTGTTGCATTATCGTGCGCTTTTACACGGCATTTCCGCGCCCCGCTATTGGGATCAAGGGGAGTTTGATAAAGACCACAAGTGGAATAACTACATAAATCGCTATCATCTACGTCACACGGATTTGATGGATGTATTGGCGTTGTTTCAAGCGCGCGCCACGGCCACCCTCGATGATATCTCAACCTTGTTGGGGTTCCCAGGTAAGCTCGATATGGACGGGAGTCTAGTGTGGGACCGCTATTTGGCGGGTGAAATTGACGAAATTCGCAACTATTGCGAAACCGATGTATTGAACACCTATTTAATCTATCAACGATTTCAATTAATGCGTGGGCATATTTCTGCCGCCGATTATCGTGAAGAATGCGCCTTAGTGCGTGATGAACTGGCAAAGTTAGAAAAACCGCATTGGTCTGCCTTTTTGAACGCGTGGCCGGAATAATATGCGCAAGAAAAATCATACGCGAATATTTCCGGTGTTTGCTGTCGAAATTACGGGTATTTCGCACGAAGGTAAAGGCGTCGCGCGTGTTGATGGTAAGGCCGTTTTCGTAGATGGCGCCCTTCCAGGTGAGCAGGTAGAGGCGCGAGTGTATAAACAACACCGGCACTTTGATGAAGCGGAGGTGTTGGAGGTCAAAACAACTTCGGCACTGCGCGTCAAACCGCGCTGCAATCATTTTGGTGTATGCGGAGGCTGCGTATTGCAGCACCTTGACGCCGATGCGCAGTTGGCATTTAAACAGGATCAAATGCTTGAGAATCTGCGTCATATCGGAAATGTGACACCGCAGCAAATATTACCCGCCTTGCGGGGTGACAATTGGGGCTACCGACGCAAGGCACGTTTAGGTGCAAAATATGTGGAGAAAAAAGGGCGTGTACTCGTTGGTTTTCGTGAACGACGTAGTCATTTATTAACCGATGTGCGAAATTGCCCGGTATTGCACCCAGATATCGGTGAACGATTGGAGGCATTGTCCGAGGCCTTGTCGCAATTAAGCGTACGCGCGCAAATCCCGCAAATAGAGCTTGCGATTGGTGATCGTGGGCGCGTTCTTTTGTTACGACACTTGGCCGCACTAACGGACGCAGATCTGCAAATAGTCCGAAAATTTGGTGAACAATACGGTTTTACAATATTTCTGCAGGCAGATCGTCCAGATAATTTGTTGCCTGTTTCGCTGGTTTCCGACCCACTCCAATATGAATTGCCGGAATACGGCCTGACATTTGATTTTGGTGTGAATGACTTTACACAAATTAATCATGTCATTAACCGTAAGATGGTCGCACAGGCGATTGCGTTGCTTGCGTTGAATGGACAAGATCACGTATTGGACCTTTTTTGTGGTTTGGGCAATTTTAGTCTTGCAATGGCCAGGCACGCGGCGTCTGTTTTGGGTGTGGAAGGAGAGACAAAGGCGATATTACGCGCGCGCGAAAACGCGCACGCAAACGGTGTTGCCAACGCCGAATTTGTCGTGCAAAACCTGAGCGGCGATTTTGCGGGCGCGCCGTGGACACGACGTGAATACACCAAAATATTACTCGATCCCCCGCGCACGGGCGCTATTGAAATGCTACAACAACTGTGTCGATTGCGACCCGAACGTATCGTCTATGTTTCTTGTAACCCCGCCACATTGGCCCGAGATTCCCGTTTTATTGTAGAGGAAATGGGGTATCAATTATCCATGGCGGGTGTAATGAATATGTTTCCGCACA
>JAOUGF010000091.1 GCA_029857925.1 Gammaproteobacteria bacterium | reverse complement strand
CGGCTCGTAGACGTGGGGTAGCCGGTTTTTACGCGTTTGTGGTTTTTCCGCCTAATTCAGCGAGGTAGCATGACATATCGTCGGGGTGTGGCTGATGTTGGCAGAATGGTTGATGGACTAATAATGAAAAATCTGACGAATTGCAGCGCAGATATCTACGTTAACGTCGTTCGAAAAACGCAGGGCTATTCAAAGAAAAGGGCGCTTTACGGCGCCCATGTGAAATTGTCGTGTAGCGGATCGATTATCCGGAGATCTGTAAATAGTTTGCAGGGTCCACCATCTTGCCGCTTTTCAATACTTCGAAATGTACATGCGGGCCGGTGGAACGCCCGGTAGAGCCCATCTTGGCCAGCACTTGGCCTTTCTTTACGGTTGCGCCCACCTGCACCAGGATTTCTTCGTTATGCGCGTAGCGCGTGACATAGCCGTTACCGTGGTTGACTTCTACCAAGTGGCCGAAGCCATAACGCGGGCCCGCCCAAGTGATGACGCCGGCGGCCACCGCAAGGATATCGGCGCCTTCCGCGCTCGCAATATCGACGCCGTCATGGTGTGCGACTCGGCCGTTAAAGGGATCGGTACGATATCCAAAATACGAAGAGACCCAACCACGCCGCACCGGACGACCTGCAGGGTAGACCTCTTCTTGCAGATTGCGATTCATCAACATGCTTTCAAGCACGTTAAGTTGCAAAGATCGGTGTTCGATTTGGTGCAGCAGATCATCCATGGAGGCGACAAAGTCTGTCACCTGTAACGGAGAGCCGCGCTCTGCGGTTTCCGGGCCCCCTTGCGCGGGCGGGCGTTCAAAATTAAATTCACCTTTGTCTAACTTGGCCATTTGCACCAAGCGTTGACCCAATGCGTTGAGGCGGATGACTTGCGCCTTGAGTTCACCCAGACGCACTGCGAGTGCATTCATGTCCTCTTCGGTCTGACGCTTTGTGCCTAAAAGGTCGTCTCGTTGTTGCGCGACTTGCTTCTGCAGCGTGTCCGCAATATTATCGGGTTGTGACTGGTTCAATCCATAGCGGATGCCGCCATAGATCAGACCAGAGGCGGTGATTACCACTGCGATGGCAATACCCGTCAGGTGCCACCAGTTAAGGTGGAGTTTATTGACATGTCCAAAATATTTGGTTACGACTAACACGCTCATATGCCCTCGATCCTTTCAAGATTTTATCGGCCTCACGTCGGGTTACTTGAATCCCCGTTGTAACAAATGCGCAAAGCCTATTCCCTATTGCTGGCAAAACGTCCTACGGAGTGGGTAGCCCCCCTCCAACAGGCAGCCTTGTTACGTACGGTACAGGCTAATCTACGCGCTCAAATCGACCCCTCGCTTGCGTTGCATTGCTGCGTTGGTCACTGGGATGGCCAGTGTTTAACGCTGTGGGCGGATGCCGCAGTATGGGCCACGAAATTGCGTTATTTGGCCCCTATGCTTGTTGAAAAAGTTCGCAAATACAAGGGGATGGGTGAGCTTCGCGAGATCAAGGTAAAGGTCCAAATGGTACCTGCCAAGGCCGCAACGCTTACGCCATCAATGGTCAAGCCGCTGCCGCAACGCACGGTGTTGTCTATGCAAGAATCGGCACAGGTCGTGTCTGATCCAGAATTAAAAGCGGCCTTGTTGAGACTATTGGGGCGATTGCGGGGCTAAAGGAGGGGCCTCCTGGCTGAAGGCCCTTTTATAGATATAGGTTTTAAGCGGCTGCGACCGGTTGAGCGAAGGAAATGGGGAGTTCGTTGTGGTGTTCGAAGGTGGCCACTTCCCAGGCCTCCGCATCGGCCACCAAGGTGCGCAATAACTTATTGTTGAGTTCATGACCCGATTTATAGCCAGTGAATTGGCCGATCAGGCTGTGGCCCAACAGATAGAGATCGCCAATGGCGTCCAATACCTTGTGTTTGACAAACTCATCACCATAACGCAGGCCGTCGTCATTCAGCACGCGGTAGTCGCCGACAACGATCGCATTGTCCGGGCTGGCGCCCAATGCGAGGTTATTTTTGCGCAGCGTCTCTAATTCGCGCATAAACCCGAAGGTGCGCGCGCGGCTGACCTCTTTGACAAACGAGGTGGTTGAGAAATCGATTTCTGTGCGTTGACCACTGTTTTTAAACGCAGGGTGGTCAAAATCTATACAAAATGTGACTTTAAAGCCCTCAAACGGGTCAAAGCGCGCCCATTTATCGCCACTGCTGACCTGAATGGACTTTTTAATGCGAATAAATTTTTTGTGCGCGTTCTGTTCCGCGATACCTGCGGATTGAATCAAGAACACAAACGGTGCGGCACTGCCGTCCATGATAGGGACTTCGGGTGCGGAGAGATCGACATAGGCATTGTCTATGCCCATGCCCGCAAAGGCAGAGAGCAGATGCTCGACGGTTGAAACACGCACATTGTCTCGTACCAGCGTGGACGAGAGACGGGTATCGCCGACAAAGTCCGCACGTGCCGGAATATCGACAGGCTCGGCCAGGTCGATACGGCGGAATACGATGCCCGTGTCCGCCGCCGCTGGGCGCAAGGTGAGCATCACCTTTTGTCCGGTATGCAGGCCGACGCCGGTGGCACGTATTACATTTTTAAGGGTACGCTGTCTAATCACTGTAGGCTCCAAGCCTTCCGTTTACCACGCGAAACCGCGGATGTTAACACACGGACTTTCTTGATGAAAGTGAAGTCCATCGCGGATCGGGATAAAGACCAACCAAATCCCTGTAGTAACACACCCACAAGAATTGGCACCCAAGGGTCAGAGCCACGCCAAATCGCTTCGATTATGCGCAATACCCCCTCATTAATCGGCCTGTCGGCGTAAAAATGCTGGGATCTCTAGATAATCAAGGTCTGAATCCAGGCGTTTGTGTTGACCCCCAAAACGATCCACGTGCTGATTGCGCATCACTGTGGGTCGCTCTAAGGCTACATAATCGACCTCACCGTCCGTTTTCTTAATTAATTTTACGGCAGGTTTGACCGGTTCGACAGTTTTAGGTTTCTCAGCGTCCCCTATCCCCGTCGCCACCACGGTGACGCGCAGCTCGTCTGCCATGTCGGGATCAATTACTGTGCCAATGACCATGGTCGCGTTTTCAGAGGCGAAGGCCTTGACGGTGTTGCCGACTTCTTCGAACTCTCCGATGGCCATGTCCAATCCGGCCGTCACATTGACCAGTATACCGCGTGCGCCATACAAATTGATATCTTCTAACAGCGGACTGGCGATCGCCAACTCTGCGGCCTCGCGGGCGCGGTTGTTGCCGCGTGCGCGGCCGGAACCCATCATCGCCATACCCATCTCCGACATCACCGTGCGCACGTCGGCAAAATCGACGTTGATGAGGCCAGGGCGCGTAATCAGTTCGGCGATACCTTGTACGGCGTTGAACAACACGTCGTTAGCGGCCTTGAAGGCATTTAATAGGCTGATTTGTTTACCCAATACTGATAACAGCTTGTCGTTGGGGATGGTGATCAACGAATCGACGTATTGGCTGAGCTCCTTGATGCCTTCATCGGCGATCGCCATGCGTTTTTTTCCTTCAAACGGGAAGGGGCGGGTGACCACCGCGACCGTCAGCGCGCCTAATTCTTTGGCGGCCTGTGCGACGACGGGTGCCGCGCCGGTGCCGGTGCCACCGCCCATGCCGGCGGTGATGAACACCATGTCAGCGCCTTCCAGCACCTCTAAGATGCGGTCGCGGTCTTCGATGGCCGCCTGACGCCCTACAGACGGATTGGCGCCCGCGCCCAGGCCCTTGGTGACTCCGCCACCCAGTTGAATGATGGTCTTGGCACGGCTGTTACGCAGCGCTTGGGCATCGGTATTGGCGCAGATGAAATCCACGCCCTCGATATTGGCGCTGACCATGTGCTCCACCGCATTGCCGCCGCCGCCGCCAACCCCAACGACCTTAATAACTGCACTTTGTGTATAACCATCGATTAATTCAAACATAACGCTTTTCTCCTTTTGAATGGGGTTGTACCGCCGTACTCAAAGATTGTCTTGAAACCATTGTCTCATACGTGACCACATGCCTTTGTTGTTGTGCGGTGTTTGGCGCGAATATTCGCCGCCATAGTGTTGTTGCTGTTTCTTGCCGTGAATGAGCAGACCCACCCCTGTCGAATAGACGGGGTTGCGCACGATGTCCGTGAGCCCTTTAACATTTTGCGGCACGCCTAAGCGCACCGGTACATGAAACACTTCTTCCGCCAGATCAAGTACGCCTTCCATTTTAGCGCTGCCGCCGGTGAGTACGATACCGGCCGCGATGATGTCTTCAAATCCCGAGCGGCGCAATTCGGCTTGCACTAACGTAAATAATTCTTCATAGCGCGGTTCGATGACCTCGGCCAGCGTTTGGCGCGCCAAGCGGCGCGGCGCGCGATCGCCGACACTGGGCACCTCGATATTTTCATTCGGATTGGCGGATTGTACCAACGCGCAACCGAATTTGATCTTGATGTCTTCGGCGTGTTGCGTCGGCGTGCGTAACGCCACCGCGATGTCGTTGGTGACTTGATCGCCCGCGATCGGGATCACGGCGGTGTGGCGGATCGCGCCGTCCGTGAACACGGCGATGTCGGTGGTGCCGCCGCCGATATCGACCAGACAAACGCCTAATTCTTTTTCATCTTCGGACAACACGGCGTAACTCGATGCGAGTTGTTCAAGGATGATGTCGTCCACACGCAGGCCGCAACGCTCTACGCACTTGACGATGTTTTGCGCGGCGCTGACCGCGCCGGTGACGATGTGTACCTTCGCTTCCAAACGCACACCGGCCATGCCCACCGGTTCGCGTATGCAGTCTTGGCTGTCGATGACGAACTCTTGCGCCAACACATGCAGAATTTTCTGGTCGGCGGGGATCGCGACGGCCTTGGCGGCGTCGAGCACGCGATCGACATCGGCCTGCGTGACCTCTTTGTCGCGTATCGCAACGATGCCGTGTGAATTCATGCTGCGGATGTGATTGCCCGCGATACCGGTATAGACCGAGTGGATTTGACACCCGGCCATCAATTCGGCTTGTTCGACCGCGCGTTTGATCGATTGGACGGTGGATTCGATATTGACGACGACGCCTTTTTTCAGCCCGCGCGACGGGCAGGAGCCGAAACCGATGATTTCGATGGCGCCCTCGGGGGTGATTTCGCAAACGATGGCGACGACCTTGGAGGTACCGATATCCAAGCCGACGATCATACGTTTTTCTGGTTTCTTGGCCATGCCGTGTTTAACCTTTATGCGGTGGCGTGTAATCATTATCGCGTGCCAGCGCAAAACCGTTGTTATATCGTAAGTCTACGCGCACGATATGCTGGCGTTGTTCATCCGTCAAGCGCGAAAATGCGCGTGCATAACGCGCCAAACGGATTTCCATGTCCTTGCGTCCTAACATCAGTTGCACGCCGTCACGCAAGGTGAGACGGTATGCGCGACGGGCGTCAACGTCGAGGCGCGCGATTTGCGCGTCCAAACCCTGCATGTAACCCTGTAACTCCAACATCTTTTTTACCAACGGCGTATGCAATCCTTGCGGGCCGTCGATCACCGGCAGGTTTGCGGCCAAGGTGGCGGGATCAGGGACGAACAATGTGCCGTCACGGTCTAATGCGCCACCCGCCAACCAGCGCGCGATGGCCTCGCGTTCGTATACAGTGACATGCAAGGTGTGCGGCCACAGGCGTTGGGTTTCGACGTGTTTGATCCAGGGGATTTCGCTCACCCCGTTGCGTAACGCCTCGGTATCGACGGTAAAAAAATTGCCGCGCAGATGGCTGGCGATGCGCGGCTTGAGGGTGTCGATATCGACATGGGTAAACGTGCCTTCTAAACGAATTTTTTCGATGACAAAATGATGAGGATCGACGACCGTCCGCCACGCGCCTATCGCCAGCGCGACGCACGCGATAGCACCGAACGACCACGCGAGTGTGCGACGTGTCGGACGAAAATGCACAGGTTTGGGTTCGTCTTGGGTCATTATTTGGGCCTCGTCGCACGCGCGTTGAACGTCTCACGACCGATGCTCGCGTCCAAAATCCGCAACACCAGTTCTTCGAAACTAATGCCCGCCGCCTTGGCGGCCATCGGTACTAAGCTGTGATCCGTCATGCCCGGCAGTGTGTTGTTTTCCAACAACCACGGTTTACCCGCGGCGTCCAACATGATATCCACGCGTCCCCAACCGCTGGCATCTAACGCATGAAACGCGCGCAAGGCCAACGCGGCGAATTCGCGTTCTTGCGCCTCCGGCAGGCCGCACGGGCACAAATAGCGCGTGCCGTTGGAAATATATTTGGCCTCGTAATCATAAAATTCGCGGTCGGGCACCATGTGCACCAGCGGTAGGCTCTCGCCATTTAAAATGGATGCGGTATATTCGCCGCCGGTCAGCCACGGTTCGGCGATCACGTGCGGGTCGTGTTGCGCGGCGGCGGCATAGGCCTTTTGCACATCTTCGGCGCGCGTGACCTTGGAAATGCCGATACTGGAACCCTCGCGCGCAGGTTTTATCACCATCGGTAGACCGAGTTGTTTGACCACCTGTGCGAAATCAGTATCCGGCGTCAATGACGCGAACGGCAACGTCGGCAGGCCTTGCGCGAGCCACACTTGTTTGGTGCGGATCTTATCCATCGACAGCGCTGAACCCAATACGCCGCTGCCGGTGTAGGGCAGGCCCAGCAGTTCCAACGCGCCTTGGATCGTGCCGTCCTCACCGCCGCGCCCGTGCAAGATATTGAACGCGCGATCAAAGCGTCCACGCTCCAACACTTGAATGATATCGCGCCCGACATCCACGGCGTGCGCGTCGACACCGCTTTTTTTCAACGCGTCAAATACGGCCTTGCCGCTCTTGAGTGAGACCTCGCGTTCCGCCGACAGACCGCCCATTAAAACAGCGACCTTGCCGTATTCTTGTGCTGGACGTGCAGTGTATTTGCGTTGGCTGCTCATGCGGCAGAGTCTCCCACGATATGGACTTCAGTTTGCAATTGCACACCGTGTGTTTGTGCTACGGCATGCTGAATTTTTGCGATCAAGGCCTCGATGTCGGCGGCGCGCGCGCCCCCGATATTGACGATAAAGTTTGCGTGCTTTTCCGATACGCAGGCCGCGCCTATGCACGTCCCTTTTAAACCGCAGGCCTCGATCAAGCGCGCGGCGTAATCGCCGGTCGGGTTACGAAACACCGAGCCGCAACTGGGTTGTGCGGTCGGTTGTTTGCGATTGCGTTCGGCGAGCAAACCCTTAATACGTTGTTGCGCCGCAGCGCCATCACCCGCGTGCAGCGCGAAATGCGCGGCGATAAACCACTCGTCCTGCGGGCCGCGTACTTCGCGATATCCGACGTGATAATCGGCGGGGGTGCGCAAACGGCGTTCACCGTGGCGATCCAAGGTCTCAACCTGTTTGACCCAGGTCCAGGTCTCGCCGCCGAAGGCGCCCGCGTTCATCGCCAACGCGCCGCCGACGGTGCCGGGGATGCCGGCC
>JAOUGF010000090.1 GCA_029857925.1 Gammaproteobacteria bacterium | reverse complement strand
TTGTGGCATTCAATGCAATTTTGTTCGAGTATTGGCCGTATGTCATGATTGTAACTTAACTGTTTCTGACTGCAGGCGCTAGCGAGGCCAATGCTTGCCACTAACGCACTGGACATAAAAATCCGGGTCAATTGTGACATTGTCAATCTCCTATTTTGGAACCAGTGTAGCACGCGGCACGTAAGGGGGGTCCACAAAAATTTGCTATACGTGGGTGAGGAAATTTTATGTCGGATATGAGGGTTTTTTGTGGGGCGTTTTGTTATGCTATCAGTCACTCGCGGGGTTAATTTGTGTTAGTTGTAGCGGTCTTGAAGGAAGTGTCATGAAACAAAGTCATTGTTACCATTTTAGCGCCCTCCCTATGGGTATGCGCGTGTTGTTTACCTCTACCTTGATCGTGTTGGGGACGGGGTATTTGTTTGCGATGATCTATATATTTGAATCTCATGCCGGGCGTGACGGCAACCCTAACCTTTCGGTGAATGATTTGATGATCGCCTACAGCGGCAGCAAGGCCGATACGCGCTTAGAGTCGGCGCTCAAGGGGCCTATGGCAGGCATGCTGCCCTCGGAAGAGCGCGCTGAGATCATTGCCTGGGTGCGTCGCGGCGGGTCGCAGGCGGACTACGACGGCAAGATTTCCAAGCTATTCGATCAGCGTTGTATGGCCTGTCACAACGGCAGCAACCCCCATATTCCGAATCTCAAAGGGTATGAAAATATTCAACATGTCGTCGCGCGCGATACCGGTATGGACATCTTTACGCTGGTGCGCGTTTCACATATCCACCTGTTTGGGATCACCTTTATCTTCTTTCTGGTGGGCTCGATTTTCTGCCACGCCTATGTGAAGCCAATATGGCTGAAGTGCGTATTGATCGGTTTGCCGTTTGTTAGCATCTTATTCGATATCGGTTCATGGTATTTAACCAAGGTGTTTCCGCCATTTGCCTATGTCGTCATGATCAGCGGTGTGATTATGGGGATATGTTTTGCCGCTATGTGGTTGATTTCTATATATCAAATGTGGTTTTATACACCGCCA
The DNA here is from genome assembly GCA_029857925.1 of Gammaproteobacteria bacterium. Lineage (GTDB taxonomy): Bacteria > Pseudomonadota > Gammaproteobacteria > S012-40 > S012-40 > CAKKRP01. The sequence continues at coordinate 6,500 of JAOUGF010000090.1, read as the reverse complement.
AGCGAGTTGATTGAGCACGACGGCGTGGTGTCGTAGGGGCAGGGTATGGGTGGAATATAGGCCAAAAGGCGTAGAGGGTTCTTCCTTTTCTCCGCAAATTGGTTTAAAATCCGCCCCTCTTTAAAGCGTGAGCAGGATTCGAGGAACGCAACGCAATGGTTACTATTCGTTTGTCTCGTGGTGGGGCCAAGAAACGGCCTTTCTATCATTTAGTCGTGGCTGACAGCCGCTGTGCCCGTGATGGGCGCCACATCGAACGCGTGGGGTTTTACAATCCTATCGCCGCAGGTGGGGAAAAACGCCTGGAACTCAACCAAGAACGTATTCAATATTGGTTGTCCAAAGGGGCGCAAGCCTCTGAGCGTGTACAGTATTTGCTGAAGACCACCCAAGCCGCTTGAGGCGTGTTTGGGCGCTGATTGTCTGTGCGAGTGTTTAGTCGAATGCAGCAAGATAACGCGCAGTACGTGGTCATAGGCAAGATTGCAGGGGTTTATGGGGTTAAGGGGTGGTTGAAAATCTACTCCTTTACCGAACCGCTGCATAACATATTTAATTATGCCCCCTGGTTGATTCGTGTTGACGGGGAGTGGCGTGAAGTGGGGGTGGCCGAAGGGCGGCCTCATGGCAAAGGCTTGGTCGCACAACTGGAAGGTTGTGACGATCGGGAAGATGCCCGCACGTTTGTCGGTTGTGAGATCGCCGCCTTGCGTGAGCAGTTTGCGGAGGCGGAGCCCGGTGAGTATTACTGGACGGATCTGATCGGTCTACAGGTGCTGAATCAGGACGGCGTGGACTTGGGCCGTATCGACCATTTGTTTGAGACAGGCTCTAACGACGTTATCGTCGTTAAGGGTGCGCGCGAACACCTGTTGCCTTATTTGCCGGGGCAAGTCATACAAGAGATAGACTTGGCAGCGCGGGTGATGCGGGTCGATTGGGACCCCGAATTTTAGAGGTGCCACGATGCGGATCGACGTGATCACGTTGTTCCCGCAGATGTTCGATGTGTTGGCCGAAGACGGTGTCGTGGGTCGCGCGATCAAACGTGGCCAGTTGCAGTTAGAACGGTGGAATCCTCGCGATTACACCCAGGATCGGCACCGTACCGTAGACGACAGACCCTACGGCGGCGGGCCGGGCATGGTGATGAAGGTTGCGCCGTTACGGGCAGCAATCCACGCGGCAAAGGCGGCGGATGCGGCACCTACAACGGTCGTCTATGCGTCACCGCAGGGGCGTCGATTGACCCAGCAAGCGTTGGTGGAGTTGGCGCAACGTCCGCGTTTGGTGATGATCGCCGGGCGCTATGAAGGCATAGATGAACGGCTGATCGCGAGTGAGATCGACGAAGAATGGTCGATCGGTGATTATGTGTTGAGCGGCGGCGAATTGCCGTTGCTGGTAATGATAGACGGCATTGCCCGGTTGTTGCCGGGGGTGTTAGGGCACGAAGAATCGGCGCAACAAGACTCGTTTATGACAGGGTTATTGGATTGTCCGCATTATACGCGCCCCGAAGTCTTACACGGAATTGCGGTACCGACGGTGCTACTGTCGGGCAACCATGAAGATATCCGGCGCTGGCGCCTCAAACAGGCGTTGGGTCGCACTTGGCTGCGACGGCCAGATTTAATCGCGGGTCGGGAGTTGTCTCGCGAACAGCAACAGTTATTGGACGAGTTTATAGCCGAAATGCAGGAACAAGCGTAAGCGGGAGTGAGTGTAATGAGTACCTTGATCGACCAAATCAATGCCGAACAGATGAAGTCCACCTTGCCGGAATTCCAACCTGGCGACACCGTTGTGGTGCAAGTGAAGGTAAAGGAAGGCACCCGCGAACGTCTACAGGCGTTTGAAGGCGTGGTCATCGCCAAGCGTAGCCGCGGCCTGGATTCTTCATTTACCGTGCGTAAAATGTCGCACGGTGAAGGTGTGGAGCGCGTATTCCCCATCCACAGTCCGATCGTGGACTCGGTTGAAGTCAAACGCCGCGGTGATGTGCGTCGCGCCAAGTTGTATTACCTGCGTGATCTGCAAGGTAAAGCTGCGCGTATTAAAGAGAAATTGTAGTCATTCTTTTCCACCCCCCTTTTTACTCATGAAAAGGGGGGTGCGATCCAGTTGGCGAGGCAGGCACCCTGGATTCGGGTTGCCCTGCGTCTGCAGGCGTAGTACGGCTGTTCCCAGCAACCACTCGCTGTCTTTGAAACAGGGTGTGACGTTGGCGGCGTTCATCATGCGGTATATATCCACTGTCTGTCCTTCGGGAACTTCATCATTTGCTGTTTTTAAAGTCGGAACAGTTGTTGCCTGAAATATACATATTTATTCCTGGGTGTTGGTATGTATTTGCGCGTGACGATACTTTTTAGTGTGCTTGGCCTGGCGTTGTCGGTGTCTGCCGCGCCTCAACCCAATCAAGATGTAATGGAAACGGATCCCTCTGTAATGGTGGGTTCTATGCCGCCCGCTGCGGCACCAAGGCGCTTAGAGCCTACCCGTGCCCCAGCCCCCTACCAGGTAATCGCGCCCAAACCTTTGACAACCGTCACGAAAATGACGGAAGTAAAGCGCAAGGTGCCAGCAAATTCGCCGTCACCTAAGACGCCAATCCAACCCACAGTCAAACAAGCTCAGGCGCAGGATGGCGCGACAGGTGAAGTAGTGCGCGCCCAATTGACCAGCGCCATTCATGCGCGCGAACCCGTAGATCAGCTGGATTTAACCAACGTAAAGCAGACCCAGCTTTATTATTTTACTGAGATTAAGGGTATGGCAGGAAAATTCATCATGCACCGCTGGGAGCATCAAGGCCAAATTAAACACGAGCAACGTCTGCAGGTGGGGTCCGCACGATATCGCACGTATTCTAGAAAAACACTCAACCCGCATCTCGTGGGGGAGTGGAAGGTGAGTGTGCTCAATAGTAAGGGTGTCGTATTGAACTCGAGTACCTTTACGTTTGGCCGTCCGGATGCAACTGCGGAAACGCCCTGATAATTTTAAAAAAACCTCCACTGGCGCAAAATAGCGACATTTGCATTCGTTGTGTGTCTTATTTTTAGCGAAAAACGCGCGTTTTTTTGAGAATTTCCTCGCCACCCCTTATTTTCCTTGACCTGCGTGCATTACTGTTGTGCAATACCAGACGCCACTTTAAGTCGTGCGTGGGGCACGACGCGAAGTGGGCGTACAGTGCAGCAGGTTTTTAAACAGGAATGCAAATAAACGGAGGCTTGCAATGCGAAAGGTATTGTTGATTTGTATTAGCTTTTACTATGGATCCGTATCCGCGGATACGGTCGTTCGACACGCCATCGGCGCAATGCCTGAGACGGTTGAGCGCGTATCGGGCATGAAGGAAAGTCGATCGCACGAAGAAACTACGGGCGCAAATATCAAACGCGCACAATTTACGAGCGCAATTCAGGATCGTGAACCCGTCGATAATTTGGTGCAGGTAGATAAACATGTAGGACGCGTCTATTTTTTCTCTGAAATCACTGGGCTGGCCGGGCAGGCGGTCATACATCGTTGGGAGCACAACGGCAGGATACTTCACGAGCAGCGTTTTGATGTTACCAGTCGGCGTTTTCGTGCGTATTCTACAAAGGCGTTACCTGCGTCCGCTAGCGGGGAGTGGAAGGTGTCAGTGCTGGACAGTAATGGCATCTTGCTAGGGTTTAATACCTTTATTTATGGCGACACCAGCGCTACTGCGCAGGCGCAGTAGCGTTGCGTTTGAGCGCGCCGACGCGTTTGGTGGGTGAAACGTTGGGCGTTATTTTACCTCTATCTCGCCAAAATTCCGCGCGATCCGGTGCGCGCTTGATAGGGTAGGTGCGCCCTCGCGCACTAACCAGTAGGTTTGCATGCCTGCGAGTACGGCGGCGTCCAATTCTGCGACGATGTCAGATAAAAATAATATCTGTGCAGGTGGCAGATGGGCGGTTTCCGCAATGTGCCGGTAGGACATTGCATCCACTTTCGCACCGATGCGTGTGTCAAAATAGTCAGTAAACAGCGGAGTCAGATCACCGTACGCGGTATGTCTGTATAATAATTTTTGCGCCTGCACCGATCCGGATGAATATACATATAATTTTTTACCGGCCGCATGCCAGTTGCGCAGCGCGATGACTGCATCGTCGTAGATATGCCCTAAGAATCGATGATTCCGATAACCTTCTTCCCAAATATAACCTTGTAGAGTCTTAAGCGGTGTGATTTTCTTATCTTCGTCTATCCAGCGAATGAGTTGCGCGATGGTGTTGTCCAATGTCATTGTGCTGCCGACGATCTGATGGACTAAAGCAAGTTCCTTACGTACCTCCGGGGTGTCGGCATGGGTGCGCACATAACCTGCAAGATGTTCGCGGGCATACGGAAACAGGACTTCTTTTACAAAAGAAAGTGAAGACGTTGTGCCTTCGATATCTGTGACGATGGCCTTGATCGGCATGCGTAGAATCCGTGTCAAACACGCCGTTTCCCGCTGATGAGTACTAGCAAGGCCGGCGTGGGATAATTTAAAATTGATCGAGTGTCGGGAATTTTTTCGCGATGGTGTCACCGGTGTATTTTGCGACCCACCCTTCGGGGGTCGTGAACAAGCGTATACACTTAAATTGCGGTTGTGGCCCCATGTCAAACCAGTGCTTGGTGTCTGCAGGCACGGAAATGAGGTCACCTTTTTCACACAATACGCCATAGACGTGTTGATGGGCGTGGATGTAGAAGAGGCCTAGTCCGTCCACGAAGAAACGTACTTCAAAATCGGAGTGGGCGTGTTCATCGAGAAATTTGTTGCGTAATGCGACCTTGTCGGGATGGTCGGGACGCAATGAAATCACATCGGCCGATTTGAAATTATATTCCTTCATTAGCCGATCTACGGGGCCGCGATAGGCCGCCAACACATCATCTTGACTGGCGCCGTCGCTCAGGGGTTGATGGGCCTGCCAGCGTTCGAAACGTACCCCTATACCATGGAGACGACTCGCCATTTCGTCGAAATTGCTAATAATTTCGGCAGCTTGAGGGTTGTTTTCAGGAAAAATTTTGAGTTGGCTCATAGAGTCTCTCCAGGACGGGGTTGCTTAAGTGAATTGTAACCATAGTGGGGCGTTTAAACCAGGCGTAACCCGGAACTTGTAAGCGTTACCTCTCATTATAACCGCTGAATAAATAATGGAAAGAAAAGGCATCTACAAAAGTGCGACTGAGTTGTTAATTGTTACACGTAAAAACTATGTAACGTCCTCGTTTGCTGCCGATACCTACTGCATAGTCCAACGGTGTTATTTGGGTTCGGTAGAGGAGTCGTCACAATGGGTACAGCAGCAGGACACACCATCAGTATTATTGCCCAGGGTACAACGGTGCATGGCAATCTGGAGGCCGCTGGTCATATTCTGGTAGAAGGTACGGTCGAGGGTTCGAGCAGCGTTAGAGGGTTATTAACTGTTGCAGAAGCAGGCATAGTGAATGGGGATGTACACGCCGACGTAGTCATTATCAAAGGGCGGGTGAACGGCAATATTACCGCACGAGAACGCCTAGAATTGCATGAATCTGCGGTTATTGTCGGGGATGTATTAGCCACGACATTGGTTATTCGTAGCGGGGCTGTGATAAACGGTACGAGCCGTATGCAAGCCCCGCAGAAGAGCCTACGCGCGCTACCTAGGCCGGATCGTATTCTGGGTGGCGCGTTACGCCGCCTCGCTGCCAGCGCCTAATCTGGCAAACCAGCGCGCGGGTCAGCCCATAGCCAGGCCGCCCCGCGCACACCGCTGGAATCACCAAAACGCGGCGGCACTAGGCGCGTATCCACCCGGTCTGAAAATACATAGCGACCCCAGATACGCGGCACCTCCCGGTAGAGGTGCTGGATATTCGACATCCCCCCACCTAATACAATCACATCCGGGTCTAGGATGTTGATGACGTGCGCCAGCGCACGTGCAAGGCGGTCTATGTAGCGTTGCATCGCCAAGGCCGCGCTGGAGTGGGGGTCTTGTTCGGAAAGTTGCACAATTTCGGGTGCGGTTAACGTCGTTGGGTGGAGCGCTGCAAAATCGAGTGCCATACCGGGGCCGGATAAAAACGTCTCTATACAGCCATTTTTCCCACAATAACACGCAGGTCCAGGCAGTTCTTCGGGGCGGGGCCACGGCAGCGGGTTATGCCCCCATTCACCTGCAATGCCGTTAGGGCCGTCCAATACATGTCGACGCACGACGACCCCGCCCCCGACACCTGTGCCCAATATGACCCCGAACACAACCTCTGCCTGCGTTGCCGCGCCGTCGGTCGCTTCCGAAAGCGCAAAACAGTTGGCATCGTTAGCGACGCGCAGGGGTCGATTTAGTAACGCCGACAAGTCCTCCACAAACGGCTTTCCATTGAGGCAGGTTGAATTCGCGTTGCGCAGGTGGCCCGTTGCGCGCGACAGACTGCCAGGGGTGCCTATCCCCACGCTTCCCTTAGTCCCC